>JADDPY010000534.1 GCA_016781635.1 Rubrobacter sp. | reverse complement strand
TCAGGATCTTCATCGCGGGCTCGCTGTTCTTGTGCTCCAAGAACACCTTGACGTCTCTGGCGTTGGCGTGGTCGGTAAGCTCGGCAACGCCCTCGACGAAGCGCCGCCACGTCTCTGCGTAAGGACGCTGGAAGGGGTAGTTGTACCCTTCCGCGCCCGGCCAGATGATAAAGTTCGCCCCTATCTCCGCGCAGAGGTCTATCCCGCGCTTTAGGGTGTCCAGGCCCCGGCGCCTGAGCCCCTCGTCGGGGTTGACGAAGGCCCCCTTGGCGTAGGTGGGGTCGGGGTGGAGGCCGGCCGCGACTATGGGCAGGTCCATCTGGTGGTCTCGGAGGGTTCGCAGCACCGAGTCGGCGTTCTCTTCGTTTATCTCGCCCGGGTAGTGGTACTCGAGGCCGTCTAGGAGGTCGCAGAGACCTTCGGCGACGCGCTCGGTTTTCTCTACCATGGGCTCGTTCGCCACCTCTTGGTGGTAGCCGGGGGGCACGAAGCGCGTCACCGCGGGCCCGAAAGCCCAGATACCAACCGAGTTCTTGATCATGCAGACCCTCCTTCCCTCGCGTCCCCGAACGGGCAAAAGATCCCTAACCCTGCGCCCATCATGGCCCGGGCCCGGTTTCGCCGCGCATCGCCCCCGGTCTCGGAGAGCGTCCCTCGCAGAGCCCCTAGGGTGTTCGGGCGCACAATTCTAGTGGGTCCCGGCCGTTTTCTGGTCCAAGCCCGGAATCTCGAGCCGGATCACTAGGTCCTCGCCGCTGGCGAACGCGTCGGCGGTCGGGACCCAGGCGCTCGCCTGTGTCCGCTCCCGATCCTCGTAGCCGGGATCGTAGCCCGTCCTGCCGATCTCCCGCAGCCGGTTCATCTCGCTCATCACGTCCACGAACCCCCGGAACGGGTTCGTCCGCCTCTCGCCCATCTCTAGCCTCCCGGTTCTTTGCCCGCAGGATCTGACCATCGGCGGGACCCAGGGGATCTCCCGCCCTCGCCTTCACGAGATAAGTACCCGCTGCCCGTAATGCTACGCCCTCACAGCGCCCTGACCATACCCCCGTCCACCAGGATCGCCTGCCCCGTCACATA
>JADDPY010000382.1:562-1127 GCA_016781635.1 Rubrobacter sp. | reverse complement strand
GACGTGTAGCGAATGGTCAGGGTCCTCATGGCGGAGAGAGGATAAATTTACGCCCCCTCCAGGCCTCGCCGTGAAGCGTGTGACGCACCGCAAGATCAGTGTGGGCGCAGAAACGCAGGTTTTTGCTCCCCTTGCTCACAGTCCCAGCCTAACCCGGGCGCGTTCTACCACTTCCGTCCGCTTTTTCTGGACCCCCTCGCGCTTCGCTCGCACCCCCTCGACGAGGACGCGCTCGGCGCTCTTCGGGGATCCCGAGTCGAAGGGTGGTGCGGGATCGTACTCCATCATCAGCTGGATCTCCTTGGCGGCCTCCTCACCGGCGATCTCGGCCGCCACCGCCAGCCCGAAGTCGATGCCGGCCGTGATGCCCCCTCCCGTGATGCGGTTTCGGTCCTTGACGACACGCTCCCAGACAGGCTCGGCGCCGAGCATGCCCAGGAGATCCATCGACAGCCAGTGCGTTGCCGCCCGGTAGCCCCGCAGCAACCCGGCGGCCCCGAGGACCAACGAGCCGGTACACACGCTCGTCACATACCTGGCCTCGGGTTCGCGTTTCGAGAGAAAG
>JADDPY010000382.1:0-517 GCA_016781635.1 Rubrobacter sp. | reverse complement strand
CCCGGAATGAAGAGGACGTCAAGGCGCGGCGCCTCGGCGAAGGTTGCGTCCGGTACGATCGAGAGGGCCCGCTCCGACCGCACCGGCTCGGAGGAGGAGGAGGCCAGCAGATGTACCTCCGCGCCCGGCGTGCGCGAGAAGACCTCGTAGGGACCGGTTAGGTCCAGCTGTGTAAGGTCCGGGAAGAGAACCATACCAACCGACACGCTTCTGACCGTCCGTTGGCTCATGGTCACACTTGCCTTCCTTCCTTTTATAGGCCACGCCTCGGGAGAGCCGCCCCAAACCCCGCGTTGCTTGCTCAACCTCAGCTACCCGTTTCTACAACGTGCTCTACCGCCACCCAGCTGCGGCCATAGGTTGCAGCGTTATGACGAGGTCGTTCCCTCGTCCTCCATCGCCGCAAAGGCGAAGCGAGCGTTGGGGAAGGTTATCGAGCCTCCCGCTATCACTCCTATCTTGATAGCCTCCACAATCTCCGCTCTGCTCGCCCCCTCTCGCCGGCACCCGTCGAGGT
>JADDPY010000608.1 GCA_016781635.1 Rubrobacter sp. | reverse complement strand
GTGCATCTTCAGGCGACCTTTTCGGGGAGCGACAGGTGCTCGTGATGTGGGCATCCGAAGGCCGCGCACACCCGCTCGGCCAACTCGTGGGCATCGAGCACCCCGTCTGCCTCCGCGACGCGCCGCTTGCCGTGTACCCACTTGGGCTCTATCGGGTTGAGCCACGGGCTCTGCTTCGGCAACAGGCAGCCTATGATCCTCACCCCTTCCTTCTCGCCCCTCTTGACCGCCCGGTTGTGCGCCCCGATCCAGTCTCTGACCTCGCGGCTCTTGTGCCAGGAGGCGTTGTCCCACACCAGCAGCAGGACGTTCTTGCCCGCCGCCACGAGCTTCTGCGAGCACCAGGAAAGGAACCGCGTCGTGATCCCGCTCACCGGACGGCCGTCGACGAAGCGCAGCCACGTCTCCCCGTCGAACTCGGGCAGGTAGAGCCCGTAGCAGGAGATCGCCTTCGGATCCGGATCGTCCTTGGCGAACGACCGCTGGATTAGGCGCGGGGTCTTGCCCGAATCGCTCCAGGTGTGGAGCGAGGGGAGGGCGAACCGACTCCACCAGACCTCGTCCTCGAAACCCACCACCCAGCCCGGCTTCCCCTCCGAGAGGCCGATCAGGCGGTCGAGGCGCCTTTTTTTCGGGCGTACTCGGGGTCGGGGGAGGTGATCCAGCGCTTGGCGCGCAGCCAGCGCACCCCCAGCCTCGCCAAGGTGGCCCTCACGGTTTCGCCGGTAACCCGCTCCTCGGTGATCCCCTCCTCCAAGCTCACCTGTGCGGCCAGCTCAAGCGTCCAAAGGCTCGTGGGCTTGCCGAACCGCCTCGGGCTCCGGTGGAGCAACTCGCGCAGCCTTTCGGCCCGCCCGGCGTCGAAGGCGGCATGGATGACACGAGGACGGGAAGAGCCTTTGGCGAGCACCTCCTCAGGGCCCGCTTCGTTGAAGGCGTGGATAGCGTTACGCACGGTCTGGTCGTTGCATCCCAGAGCGCAAGCGATCCTGGGGGCGCGCTCTCCCCGGTCGCTCGCGAGCAGGATCTGGCAGCGGCGGAGGATGAAAGCATCGGACGAACGCAGCCCTTCCT
>JADDPY010000324.1 GCA_016781635.1 Rubrobacter sp. | reverse complement strand
GCTCGTAGCTGACGGGGAGAGCAGGAAGCTTCTCGGGGCCCATATCCTTGCGCCTGAGGGAGCCGACAGCATTCAGACGGCTGCTATGGCGATCCGATGCGGCCTCACGATCGACGATCTCGCAGAAGCGATCTTCCCGTATCTGACGACGGTAGAGGGTCTGAAGCTTGCAGCCCAGACCTTCGACAAGGATGTCAGCAAGCTCTCCTGCTGTGCAGGATAACTGGTGAAAAAGACCTCTTGAATCTGGAGTTACTCCAGGTGGTGTCCGGGTCTTCTGACGAGGTAAGTGGCTGAAGCTATGATCATTGAGAGCCCGCGTAACCGAAGCACTGCGAGCGTCGCCCAAGGCGATCGTACCTGGTTAGCAGTCGCAGCCGGAGTGCTAGGTGCGATCGGGGCCGCTTCCTGTTGTGTGGTTCCCTTGGTGCTCTTCACGGTCGGGATCAGCGGCGCCTGGATAGCGAACCTCACCGCGCTTGCTCCGTATCAGCCGATCTTCGTCGCGTTCGCGGCCGCAGCACTCATTTACGGTTTTGTACGGGTGTATCGTCGGCCGGCGAGGCAGTGCGACGACGGGAGCTACTGTGCGAGCCCGTCATCTACCCGGGTTCTGAAGATCGCGCTGTGGGTGACCGCCATTCTCGTCGCGGCGGCTGTCACATTCCCTTACGCCGCCGCCCAATTTGTAGAAAACTAAGGAGCTTACGATGAAAGCAATCACCTTTGCATTTTTCTCGGCCGCCGCGCTCGCCAGCACTCCAGGATGGGCGGCCGATCGCAGCGTCACCTTGGCCGTGGACAATATGTCCTGCGTGACCTGCGTCCCGACCGTGAAGAAGAGTCTCAGCCAGGTGCGGGGCGTGAAGCGCGTCCAAGTTTCGGCCGAGGCGAAGACGGCCACGGTCGTGTTCGATGACAAGGCGACGACCGTAGCTGCCCTCATGAAGGCCACCACTAACGCCGGTTACCCCTCTCGACCGAAGGGTTGAGGATATTGCGAGGTCTATAGGGCGTGTCTGATCCTGCCGCCGAAGCTAGAAGGGAGCAGGAGGCAGCTTGGCTTTCGACCTCTTGCTGTGGCAACGGAGGTGAGGCGAAGTGGCTGGGCTGGATCCTTCTG
>JADDPY010000320.1:13685-18817 GCA_016781635.1 Rubrobacter sp. | reverse complement strand
ACAGACATCTTATCCGCGCCGCTCGCGGTACGCATCGATGTCCCTCAGTTGCGCCTCCACCCACTCCTCGATGGTATTCTCGCGAACCTGACGGTTCAACGCCTCGGCACGACGCTTCTTTTCCTCCTCCGGCATGGTGAGGGCGGCGTAGATGGCGTCGGCCCCCTCGTCGAGGTCGAAGGGATTTATGGTGATAGCGAACTCCCCCAGTTCCTCGTGAGCACCGGCGTTCTCAGAGAGGACAAGTACGCCGTTCTCCTCGTTGACGACGGCTGCCTCCTTGGCGACGAGGTTCATGCCGTCGCGGACGGCGTTCACGAGTAGGACGTCGTAGGCCTTGTAGGCGGCGACGGAGCGGGGAAAGTTGTCCTCCATCGAGAGCACGATAGGCTGCCACGAGGGGGTGCAGTGAACCTCGTTGACCTCATCAACCGCCTTCTGGATCGCCTCGGCGTATGCCGCGTATTCTGGAATGTCGCCCCGAGAGGGTTGGAGACCGGCGAAAAACGTCACCTCGCCCTTCATCGCGGGATGGCGCTCCAGCATGCGCCCGTAGGCCTGGAAGCCCCGGAGGACGTTCTTGGAGAGGTCCGTGCGGTCTATGCGCAGGAGGAGCTTGCCGGGGAGGTTCCTCACCGAGCTCTCCTGCTCGCGGACGGCATCGCTCGCGGCTAGACCCTCGAACTCTCCGGGGTCTATAGAGATGGGGTAGGCACGAGCCCACACCTCACGACCATCGTAACGGACGACGCCCCTCTCCTCGTCGGCCTCCGCCCCGAGTACCTCGTTAGCGGTGCGCACGAAGTTACGCGCGTAGCGTTGCGTGTGGAACGCTACGACATCTGCCTGGAGGAGGCTCCGCAGGATGCCCTCACGGATGTACCGGGGCAGCACGCGCCACCCTTCCGGGTCAGGCCAGGGAATGTGAACAAAGAGGGAGATGAACGGTTCTTCTCCGAGACGTTCGCGTAGAAAATGGGGGATCATGTATAGCTGGTAGTCGTGGACGAGGATGATGGGCTCCGCCTCGCCCCTACCCCGCGGGCTTCCCTCCAGCACGCGCTCGACGGCCGCGGCAAAGTTCTCGTTGACCGGCAGGTACCCTTTCTCCCAGGCCCGACGGGTATCGTCTCCCAAAGCGGGAGCGTAGGGGAGGCCGTAGAGGCCGTGCTGAACGAACCAGAGCAAAGGGTTCGCGAGGTTGTTGTACATAAGGTCGTAGGCGTCCTCGTCGTGTTCGACGAGCGACACCCGGAGGTCCTCGACCTCGTATGGCTCGTCGCGGCTCTCCTCGGCGACGCTGGCATCCTCGTCGCTCGTGGCAGAGGCGATCCAGACTGCCTCCTTCTGACGGCGGGAGACGGCGTTCAGGGCTGTCACAAGGCCACCGGCGCCCCGCGAGTGGGTACGAGTCCCGGACTCGGTACGCGAGAACGTCACGGGCCCGCGGTTCGAGACGATCACGATGGGGGATCCGTCATTTGCTCCACCGCCGTCGGCGCCCTGTACGACCATCTTGTGGACCTCCCGGTAAGCTGGTGCTCTGTTCGGTACTCGTTTAGACGTTCAGCAGCTTGGCGAAGAGCCTGAGGTCGTCGCGAAGCAGGCGGGGGGTGAGGTAGTGCTCGCGGACGTGCTCCTTGCCGTGACGGCCCATGCGGCGAGCGAATTCAGGATCCTTGAGGATCTTGGTGCAGGCAGCCGCAGCCTCCGGGGCGTTGTCCACGAGGATGCCTCCCCCCTGGTCAACCTGCATCGGGATACCGCCGACCCTACCGGCGACCAGCGGGCGAGCTTTCCAGAGGGCCTCCGTCACCACGAGACCGAAGCCTTCCCGGATGGACTTCTGTATCACGACGTCGGCGAGGCTCTGGAACGCGTTTACTTCTATGGCGCCCACGTTCGTGAGGTTCGAGAAGAGGAAGATGTCGCTGTCGCCTGCCGCGTAGTTGACGGTCTTGTACCAGTAGTCCCAGCCCTCGGGGTCGTCGTGCGCCATCGAGCCGACGAGGACGAGCTGGACCTCGGGGATCTCCTCCTTGACCATACGGTAGGCGTCTATGACCCCCAACGGGTCCTTCCAGGGGTCGAAGCGCGAGACTTGGAGCAGAAAAGGCCGCTCGGGGTCCACGCCGAACTGATTCGTTATAAAGCGGGCGTCGTCGACCGCGAGGGCCATGTTTTTAGGGCTCAGCGGATCTATCGCCGGAGGGATAATGACGAGGCCCGGGAGATCCACGCCGGGCGGGGTGTACTGCTGCATGGTGTAGACCTGCGCGTCGTAGTCCTGGATGTATGGGGACAGGTAGTCCAGGACCTCCTCGTTCGGGGTCGACGTGTCGATGTGGCAGCGCCAGATCCACTTCGTCTCCGGCGTGAGACCGTCCGAGAAGTGCTTGAGGAGGGCGGGCTGCGGATCGTGAACGAAGACTATGTCCCACTCCTTGCCCGACTTGGCAAGGGTAGCCGCCGACTCGCGATTGTATTCTTCGTAGATCGCCCGACTTTCGGTAGTCAGGTCGTAAGGGGCACCCTGCAGGGCGTTATGGAAACCCTTGGTCACGTTGAAGAAGGGCTCCGCGCCGAGCATGACGCCCCACTCCGCCGCGACGCCCGCGTCACGCATGAGCGGTACGAGAGTGTAGAGGATCTCCGCAACACCCCCGCCGAAGGCCGTGGCGTTGACGTGCAGCACACGCGCGCCCTTCACGCGCTCCGAGAGGTCCTGGATCTCTTCGTAGAGCTCCCGGCGGATGATGCTGCGGTAGTCGGCCAACGATTTATAGCCCGCGTTTACCTGCTGGAGCAAGACCGTTCCAATCAATAATAGACGAGCGCTTCGAGTACGTTACACAGTATATTGAGACGCTCGGGCGGTGCAAGCTATACCAACAGGTAAACCCCTATCTACCCGGGTGTTCTGCCTGCCGTCCTAAGCTTCGGAGGTCGCGCGACGCAACATCTTCAAACGTGTCCCGTCCGAGGTGGAATCCACAACGACCTCGTCGACGAGGCCCCGAATTACCGTAAGGCCAAACCCTCCATGCTCGCCGGGCTTGCCGGCGGGCTCCCCGAGGTCGAAACCTCCCCCCGCGTCGGTAACCGTGACTTGGACAGCACCCGGCAGCACCCTGTATTCGATCTGGAAGGATCCAACCTCCGCGTGGCGTACCACGTTGGTCGCGGCTTCGGTTACGGCAAGTTTGAGGTCGTAGACATCCTCCGGCCCGAAGCCGGCTAACTGGCCCACGCAAGAAACCACGAGACGACCGAGCAAAATATACTCCGCGCTGCTCGGTATCTCTAGAACGATGGGCTCCACGTTTTCGGACCTTTTCCCCTGTTGTTCTTTCATGGTTTCATAAGTCATTTAAGTTCGCCTCCAGAAGTCTGGCAAGGCGTCGCAGTGCATGGCGACCGCGTGCCCAACTCCTTGTCTCCGCGCACATCCCTACCCAGGCCCGATGGTCCTTAACCCGTAGGGCCGAAATAACCGATATTGAGCGGAAAGCGGGGAGCGCTCAGGTAGTTTGTGCGCCCCCTGCACCGTCCCCGTCGGGCTTCTCCCCGACCGCCTCCTCGTAGAGGCGCTCGGCTTCCTCTTCCTCCCTGCGGCGGGCGGCTTCCGCCTCGCGCCGGGCGTACCCATCCTCCGAGCCGCTGCGCTCGAGGTAGGGGCGGAAGAGGTCCATCGGGATCGGGATGATGACTGTCGAGTTGTTCTCCGAGGAGATCTCACCGAGCGTCTGGAAGAGCCTGAGCTGAAGAGCCGTGGGGCTTTCGAGCCTGTCGGCGGCTTGACGGAGACGCTGGGAGGCCTGGTACTCGCCCTCGGCGGAGATGATCTTGGCGCGCCGCTCGCGCTCGCTCTCGGCCTGGCGCGCCATCGCCCGTTGCATCCCCTGCGGTATCTCTACGTCCTTTACCTCGACGTGGCTGACCTTGATCCCCCAGGGGTCCGTCTGCTCGTCGATGATCGTCTGAAGTTCGTCGTTTATGGCCTCGCGGTTCGTGAGTAGGTCGTCGAGGTCCTTCTGGCCCAGCACGCTCCTGAGCGTCGTCTGGGAGATCTGGCTTGTTGCCAACACGTAGTTCTCGACCTCGATAACAGCCTTGTTCGGGTCGAGGACCCTGAAGTAAATGACCGCGTTGACCCTGGCCGGGACGTTATCTCGGGTGATGAGATCCTGCGGCGGCACGTCCATCGTCACGGTCCTGAGGTCTATCTTGACCATCCTGTCGACGATGGGGACGAGCACGAACGGCCCCGGCCCCTTGGCCTGTCCCTGCACCCTGCCGAGCCTGAAGATGACCCCACGCTCGTACTCGGTGACTATGCGTATGGAGCTACTCAATAAGAAGAGGAGAATCAGTACGACCACGCCGACCACGATCAAGGAACCGAAACCGGCCACCTGCAACAGACCCAAGAAGATCACCCCTTGCCGGAAATCCCCGGCGAGAAACGCCGCCACTTGAGATGATTGTACCATTGCCCCCATATTCCTCCGCCACGACGACGAAGGGGGGCGGGCCGGGTGGCCCGCCCCCCTTCGGGGTCTCGTATGGGGTTGCGTAGTACTAGAGGATTCTCCTCGCGCCCACGTAGCCGGGGATGTTGTCTATCGGGGTCTCCGTGACGTATCCGGCGTAGGCGGATGCGTGGACCGTCGTGCCGTTGCCCGTGGCGATGCCGACGTGGGTGATCCCGGCGCCGCCCTCGGCCCAGAAGACCAGGTCGCCGGCCTGCGGGGGCCCGGAGACCGGGGTGCCCATCCCGAACTGCGCGACCGGATCGTCGGGGAGGGAGATCCCGAAGGCCTGGTAGGTGAGCATCGTGAAGCAGGAGCAGTCCTCGGCGACGTTAGCGGAGCAGGGGCCCGGAGGGGAGAACACGTACGGGGTACCCATGCGGGCTGCCCCCTCAGCGACGACCGCACTGCCCGAGCCAGAAGCGGCCGGCGCGGGAGCCGGTGCCGCCGCGGGCTCTGCAGCCGGAGCTGGCGTCGAACTGCCGTTGTTGTACTGCTGCTCGGCTGTCGGCTCGCCGGTGGTCGGTTCTGGAGTGGTCCCTTCGGTGCTAGCGTCAGCCTTGTACTGCTCGACCGCTTGTCCATCAGCCTTCTCCGCAG
>JADDPY010000320.1:0-13655 GCA_016781635.1 Rubrobacter sp. | reverse complement strand
GAGCAGAGGCCTGATCTGCCGCAGCCTGCTGCTCGGCGAGACGCTCGGCCTCGGCCTGTTGAGCGGCAGCCTCCTCAGCGGCCTGCTGCTCGGCGGCGGCGCGTTGAGCCGCAAGCTCCGCCCGCCTCTCTGCCTTGGCGACCTGATCGGCGGCGTACTGTTCCTCGGCGGCAGTGGCCTGCTCGGCGGAGAGCCTTGCCTCTTCGGCAGCCGCGGCCTTCTCGGCGGCATATCGTTCGGCGGCCTGCTGCTCGGCGACGCGCTGCTCGGTAGCGAGCTTGGCAGCACGAGCAGCCTGCCTCTCGTACTCCTGCTGGGCAGCGAGGTCGACCTCGGGAGCCTCCTCGGCCTGCGGGGTCTCGGGGACGGTCGCGGCGACCTGCTCGGCCTCCACGGTCTTCTCGTGAGCCGCGACCCTCTCGACGGGAGCCGCGGATGCTACGACCTTCTCCGCAGGAGCCTCGGCCACAGGAGCTTCGACCGCAGGGGCCTCGACCGCAGGAGCTTCGACCGCAGGGGCCTCGGCCACAGGAGCCTCGACCGCGGGGGCCTCGGTGACCACACCGGCGGGGATCGCTTCGGTGGGGACGTCCTCGATCTGGATGGCCTGCGGGGCCGACTGACGGACGGGCTGGACCGCCTTGGGCTCGGCCTCGGCGATCTCGGCCCTTATCCTCTCGCCCTCGGCCCGCGCCAACTCGACCTGGCGGGCCTGCTCGGCCTCCATAGCCGCTTGAAGCTCGGCGTTCAGGGAACCGAGGTATTCCTGAGCGTCCTCTTCGAGGCCGGAGGCGAGATCCAACTGGGAGTCTGCCTCACCAAGAGCCTCGATACGCCGCTCACGGGTCGCTTCGAGCAGCGCCTTCTTCTCGGTGAGGGTGTCCCTTATATCGCTGACGCGGTCGAATTCGGCGCGCTCCCGGACCAGAAGCCGCACCCACAGCTCGAGCCTGTTGGAGAACTCGGAGAAGTTCTCGGCCCCGACCAGCACGTCGACGAAGCCGACGTTGCCGCTCTTGTACATCCTGGAAGCCCGGTCCTCAAGACGGGCCTGAGCCTCCCCAAGATCCGCCTCGGCGACGGTGAGATCCTCGGTAGTCGCGTCTATCTCTCCGTCGAGCTCTCCAAGCTGGAACACTGCATTGCCGTGCGCCTCGTATGCAGCACCCGCATCCATGCGCAATGCCGCAAGCCTCTCTTGTGCCTCCCCAACCTCATCTTCTTTGGCCTCTGTCTGGGGCGCAGCGCCGGCTGTAAGCCCGAATACGAATACCGCGCCTACCATAAGACCTAGAAGCACCACTAAGTTGAGCCTTCGAAGCATGGCGTACGGGCTCCTTCCCCTTCGCAATGTTTATGAATTTGTTTAAAGGGGATTTGTTGTTATCCCCCCTCCTAGGTCGGCACTTTAGGGAAGCTTTTCTCCTTGCGCAATGTCGCTTCGTACGTATACGAGAGGCGTACAAGGAGAACATGGCTTAGATAAAGGGAATTCTTGTTTCCCGACCGACACTAACTTTTAACAAATCTTAATACTCTTAACGACCGCGCAAGAAACAGTCGTTTGTAGCAACCTTGGCGGCGTATCGTTACCTGGGCCTGCGGTTTTTGAAGAAATACCTGCAAAGGGGCGAGGCGTTGGCGGCCAGGAAGGAGAGGGCGATGGCCGGGAGGGCGGGGAGGGCGGTGCCCAGGAGTAGGCCGACCAGCATGGCAAGCAGGATCGAGGCGCAGCCCAGTACGAGGGTCGTGAGGGGTTTAAGGGTGAGGTACGCCGCGAGGGCGACAAAGAGAGCGAGAAAGATAAAGTCCGCTACGCCGAGGGCGAAACCGAGAGGGTATCCAAAGGTTGGGAAGATCAGGAGCAGGAAGTCAAGAATCGGGGCGTCCTCCTGTACGAGAGCCTTGGTGGGACCGGCGAAGACGCTGAAGAGGTCGGACGCGCTGGCGACGATGGCGACGAGGAGGGCCGCGCCCGGAGACGTGACCTGGCGGGCAAGTGCAAGGGCAAGAGAGACGGCGGCGGCCATCCGAAGCGCGTCGGCGAGGAAGAGCAGCGCGAGCGGTAGGGCTGCGGGGTCTTCGAGGCCCTCCGGTCGCCCCCCGAGGTAGGCGGCGAGCGCGCCCCCGACGCCCGCAGCCGCACTCACGACCAGTAACCAGGGCGTACGGAGGCGCGTGTCGAGTAGAACGAGGAGGCCATATACAAGCACTCCGGAGGGGAGAATGGCGAGGACGTAGGAGAGGGTCTGCTCCGAGAAGGAGACGTTATCGTCGTCGAGTAGGGGGAGCAGAGCCACGACGGCCGCGAGGCCGGCCAGGCCGGAGACCACAAGGGGCAGGCCGGGCGTCGCCGCGAAGGGCGTCGCGTGCGGGCGCTCGCCTGGGGTCTCGGGGGTCAAGCGCGGCGGGCTCCGCCCGGGACGAGGTCGCGGAGAGCGAGAAAGGCCCGCCAGAAGCGACGTTTCGCCTCGGGATCTTCCAGGGCGGGCGCAAGGTCGGGGAGCAGGAGGCCTGTGGTCCCTCTGGTCCAGGGGAACCACGCTCCCTCGGTGACGTCCCGGAAGCGAGTCTTGACGAGCGCGTATCCCGCATCGTCCACCGCTCGTGCGGCCCCGGGGCCGACGGTCACGAGGATCGTGGGTTCGAGGGAGAGGAGCTCTTCTAGTAGCGGGCTGGAGGGTGACCAGGTGACGTAGGCGGCGTCGAGGTCCACGGCGGAGAGGCTGCGGCGCAGGGCGTCGGCGAGCCGCGCGGAGCCCGCGGTGCTCGGCGCGGGCTCCGCCACCAGCACGATGCCGGAGAGCGGGTCGCCCGAGGGATACGGGAGGTCCGGGCGGGCGGAGCGCCGGGATACCCCTTCGGCCTCGTGCATCACCTTGGCCTTATAGTAGTCGCCCGGGGTAGGTGCAGGGTTCCTCTGCCGCGGCTCCTGCCGGGGCTTGGGGGCGCGATTGCTTTTCGGCATCCGGGGTCTCTACCTCGTCGCGCGGCGGACGTGGAGGATGCGCTGGGCGGTGGTGATGAGGGCGCCCGCAGCGACGAGGGCGAGGCCGGCGGTCAGAAAGCCCGTTATGGAGGCGAGCGAGAGGATCATCACCCTCCCGGCGCGCTCGAGAAGCCCCACCTCGCAGTCGATGCCCAGGCCCTCGGCACGGGCGCGGGTGTAGGAGGTGCCCAGGGAGAAGGTCATTGCGGCTCCGGCCAGGAGGGCCTCGTAGGGGCTGCCAACGGCGGCGAAGTAGAAGATTATGCCCACAAAGACCGCCGACTCCGAAAGGCGGTCGAGCGAGGAGTCGAGGAAGGCGCCGAAGGCGCTCATCCGGTTGGACTCGCGGGCGACCGCGCCATCGAGGGCGTCGAAGAGACCGGCGAAGAGCATGACGGCCCCGGCAATCCGCACGTGCCCCGTCGCGAACAACGTGGCCGCCACCAGGGAGAACGTCCAACCCGCGATGGTCAGAACATCCGGTCCGACCCCTAGCGACGATAGAAGCCTGACGAGGGGGTGCAGAAGACCCCGCAGGGCAGCCTTATAAGGGTAGGGTTGCCCCGGTTCTCGATGCGGCAGGCTCAATGCCCGTCCCCCGCTGCCGGGCGGTTACCGCCGACCTCCCCCGCCGGAACCGGCCTCCGGGCTCCACCGGGGACAGCTGCTGGCCCCTCAGAGCCGGCGGGAATCTCCCTAACCGGGGCCTTGCCCCAGGGCTCGAAGACCAGCGTCTCGCCGAGGTAGCGCTTCGCCGCAGCGATTATGGCGACGATGGGGACAGCGAAGACGGCGCCCACGATCCCGTAGAGAGCGGTAGCCGCAAGGGTTGCGAAGAGCACCCAAAGGGGGTGAACGCCGGTGGTGCCGCCCATGATGCGCGGCACCAGGATATTGCCCTCCAGCTGCTGAGCGACGAGGAAGAGCGCCGCTACGATCAAAGCCTGAGTAAAGTCGCCGGTGAACAGGGGGATCGCGACCGCGGGGATCGCCCCCAAGAAAGCGCCGAGAACGGGGATGATCTCCGTCAGGCCAACCCACAGCCCGATTAGGATCGCGAAGTCCGGGCCCGTGAAGAAGAGGCCGGTGAAGAAGACGATGGCCCAGCCGAGCACGCCCATGATCGCGCAGAGGAGAAGCTGCGCCTTCAAGTACTTGACGAGCGCCCCCTCCACGGCGTGAAAGAGCCCCGTCGCCTGGCTCCTCACCGTACGGGGCACGGCGCGCAAGGTGGCGCGCGAGACCCTCTCGCGGTCGAGCAGCAGGTAGATGGAGATGATAAGCATGAGGAGCAGGTTGAACAACGTGCCAAAAACACCAAAGACCCCGCCTATAAAGCCCAGAGTACCGTTCAGCACCTGCCCGGCCGACGGCGCGTTGCTGCTCGCGAACCCTAGAAGCTGTTCCCGGTCGATCGAGGAGATACGCTCCCCCACGTAGGGTAGCTCCCGTACCCGCTCGACGAGCACCGCGATCCCGTCCACGAGCGCTGCCGGGTCGCGTACGAGGGCCTGTATCTGCCCCACCGCGGGAACGATAAGGATGAGCGCCGCGAGAATCACCACCACCGTGAGCCCGAGAAAGACCCCCAGCACCGCTACCACCCTGGGGAAACCCAGAGCTTCGAGGCGACGTATCAGGGGATTCAAGGCATAAGCTAGAATACCCGCCAGCAAGAAGGTAAGTAGGACGCCGCCGAGCTGGCGGACGAACGTGAAGAGCAGCAGGGCACCCACAGCGATGAAGATGTATTGTAGGTAGGTCGAAACGACCAGCTTCTTCGTCAGCACCCGACTCCTAAACCTCCGCGGGAAGTCTTCTGAGTATATGCGCTACCGCTCCAGGAGACCTTACACGCTTCTATATAGATACCGATAAATACAAAATAGGTAACAAGTATGTGCCAATCCCCTTTACACAATGGCCCAAATTACGTATAGTGACGTACCAGTATGCGAGGGGGTAGCACACAGCGGGCCCAACATGTTGGGTTTGAACGTTCGGGCGCGTCGGCCGTAGAAGACCGACGTTCTGTCCGCGCCAGGCATACCCGTGAATACTCCAAACCTCATGACACGCGCCCTGCCGGGAGACGCGTATCGAGGCGGTCGCAGAACCCGAAGATTTACAGGCGTCGGAGACTGCTCGCGATCTCGCTGGCCGTCCTGGCCGCTCTGATGCTCGTCGTCGCCGCGTTCGCGCAGACCTCGGGGGCCGAGGATCAGGCCCTCCCCATAGACCCGAACAGCGCCGAGACCGACACGGTGCTCGCCGAAGCGGCGGAGCTTCCTATCTCGAGCCCGGTTCGCCCCGAGGAGATCACGGGCCTCGGTTACCATCCGGAGGGCGAGAGCCTCATCGAGTTGTCCCCACGCGGAGACAACCTCTCGACGAACGCACTTGTGAGTCTGCTCGATGCGGGATCCACACCCGAGAAGATCCGCTACCACGTTATGCCTCCAGCCTCACGGTTGGGCTCGCGTACGGGCGCCCTCGACGTCGGGGCCGAGGCCGGTACGACGGTTTACTCGCCGGTGAACGGGACCGTGGTGGCGATACGGCCCGACCCCGTGCTCCAGGACGGGGCGAAGGTTGTCGAGATAAAGCCTGTGGACGCGCCGGATCTACGGGTCTCCGTCTCCCTCGTGGGGGACATCGACGGCGAGGTCGGACCGAAGGCCCCGGTAACGGCGGGAGTTACGGCGCTCGGGAGCGTAGCCGACTCCGCGGAAGTACTAAAGCCGCAGCTTGCAGGCTACACCTCGAGCTCGGGCAACCACGTTACGGTCTCGGCCTCCAGGGTAGACTAGAATAGCTTGCGGAAGGTTCTTCCGCGAACTACGCTCGTTTGTAATTCGGCGTTGCGTGCGGTGGGGTTGTTGCCCTCCTGTGTGGTCAAGGACCGAGATGTTGCTCGATCCGTTCCGAGAGTGGTTGCCGCCCATTTCGCTGTTCCAGAACTTCGGTAAGGGCGTACCGTGTTTCTAAGCATCTTCAACCAGAGCCCGATCTTCGCGGTGATGGTGATCCTTGGGTTTGTGGTGGGGATCACGGTCCACGAGGCGGCCCACGCGTTCACGGCGTGGCAGCTCGGCGACGACACGCCCTACCGGCAGGGGAGGGTCACCCTAAACCCGGCCGAGCATCTCGACCCGTTGGGGAGCGTGTTGCTCGTTATCGCCGGTTTCGGTTGGGGAAAGCCAGTCCAGATCGACACGTCCAGGATCAGGGGCGGCATATTTGGACCGGTCGCCGTGGCGTTTGCCGGTCCGGCCTCAAACCTCGTCGTGGTCGTGGTCTGTGCCGCCTTGTACAGGCTCGCGATTTTTCAGGAGGGCTACCCCCTCATTGCGATAGCGGCCTTTGCGTTCACGAACGCCGTGCTCTTCGTGTTCAACCTGATCCCCATACCGCCTTTGGACGGCTCGAAGATCCTCTACCCGTTCCTGCCGCGTTCCTTGAACGGCTTCGTCGGGTTTATGAACGAGTATGGCCCGTACGTCCTGCTGGGACTGGTGCTGCTCGGCTACTTCTTGCAGAGGGTGCCCCCCTTCTACGTCTCCCCTTTGAGCTTCGTCATCTCGTCCATGCTGCAGCCGCTCTACCTGTCCCTCGCCTTGTTGGGCGTACCCGTTCCTCCGCCACCACTCGGGTAGGGGTTAGGGAGTTTACCGAGGGAGACCGGAAACGAAAGTGGGGCAACGCCGGTTCGCGGGGAGGGGGGAGAATCCACGAACCGGGCGTTACCCCTAAACCTATTTTACAACCAAAGGTTAGTTTGTGGTAGAGGAAATACCGGCGCCGTCTACGAGACGTTGGAGTGTTGCGGGGGCCGGTCGGGCTGCTCGGCCTCGTCGAAGATGGGGAGCTCGACGGTGAAGGTGCTGCCGACGTCCTGCTCGCTCTTCACGCAGATGTCCCCGCCGAGGTGCTGCGCGATCTCCCACGCGAGGGCGAGGCCGAGCCCGGTGCCGTCGGCGCGGGAGGAGCCCTGGGCGCGGTAGAAGCGCTCGAAGATGTGCCGTATCTCGGGCTGCGGGATGCCGCAGCCACGGTCGCGGACGCTCACCGTAACGTGTTCGTCCTCCCGGCGGAGGTCGAGGTCCACGGGTTGGCTGCCCTCCGGCCCACCGGAGTACTTCAAGGCGTTGTCCAGGAGGATGGCGAGCATGCGGTGGAGCTGCACGGGGTCGGTCCTCACCGGAGGAATGTCCCCCTCGACGTGGAACCGGATCTCACGCCCCGTGTAAGCGAAGTCCCTTTTCAGCCCGTGCAGTAGCTCCTCGAGGTCCACGTCTTCCAGGCGGAAAGTAACGGCGTTCGCGTCAAGGCGGCTGAGGTCGAGGAGGGTCTTGGCGAGGTTCTGCAAGCGCTCGGTCGCGACGCGCATGGCCTTGAGGAAGTCCATCCGTGTCTCCTCGTCTTCCTCGTCCTCCATCATCTCCAGGTAGCCCGAGAGGGCGAAGAGCGGGGTCTTGAGCTCGTGAGAGGCGTTGGCGATAAACTCGGCCTTGGCACGGTCGATCTGGCGCTCCTCGGTGACGTCGCGCAGGATCGCGAGCGCCCCGTCCTCCAGAGGGGCGGCCCGGACCTCGATGATGCGTTCTCCAGCCTCGACCTCCGGCTCCGTGACGGGTCCGCCGGAGAAGCGGCTCTTGGCGAGAACCTCCTGCAAACGCTCGTGGAAGGATGGTTCGGAGTTTTCCAGGAGCTCACGCGCGCGGGGGTTCAAGAAGGTCGGGTTCAAGTCCCGGTCCACGCCCACGACCGCGTCCGTCATGCCGTCGAGGATCGCCTGGCTGCGCATCTTCTCCTGCTGGAGCTGGCGGAAGGCGCCCTTCAGGGACGAGGCCATCGCGTTAAACGTGGCTCCGAGGGAGCCGACCTCGTCTTCCAACCGGGTGGTTATGCGCTCGTCGAAATTGCCCGATGTCAGGCGGCGGGCGGCCGAGTCCAGGCGGCTGAGACGGCGTGAGATCAGGTTGGCTACCACGTACCCCGAGAAGCCCGCCACCAGGAGCGCCAGGGCCCCGGCGAGCAACACCAGCCTGTCGAGTTTGTTCAGGGCGGTGCTGACGATTACCACGTCGCTCTCCGTGTAATACCGAGCGAACACGATCGCCGTGTCTTCTACACCCTTGACCTCTATCGGGGTAGCATAGGTGGCGAGCACCTGTCCTGCGCGCTCGCCGGACTGGTCGGTATCGACCCCCGTTTCGGGATAACGCTCGTCTATGGCCTTTCGCACCACGGCGGGGTCATGATCCCCGAGGTTGCCTCTTTGTCTGATTACGGCATCGTCCGTGACGCGCACGATGCCCCACCCGACACCCCACCTCGTCGCGAAGGACCGGATCGCTTGTTCGCTTACCTCGGGGTCGTTCTTGATGCGAGCTTCGAAGCGCTCCCCCACCTGCCGGAAAGGTGCTTCGGCCGACCGCTGGAGGGTGTTATCCAGAAAGGGGGTGACGATAGAGTACGCAGTGACGCACGCGAGCGCGGTGACGAAGAGGAAGAGCGCCGTGAGCCAGACTTGTATGCTGATCCGGGGCCGCCTGAGGCGCTTGCCCAGTCTCGGCGTCCGTATCTGGCGCCGGAGCCCGTCAAGGGAAGGAAGGCCGTTCTTGGCCGGGTTTCCCACGGGGAGCTCTCTCTCCGCACGCTCCTTGACCTTGAAGAACCTGTCCTTAACGGAAAACATACCCGACACCACGGGCGGTGTGGATGAACTCGGGGTTACGGGGGTCGCGCTCGATCTTCTCGCGGAGGTGGCGTATGTGGACGTCGACGGTGCGCTCGTCGCGGAACTCGTCGCCCCACACGCGGGTCAGAAGCGTGCTCCTCGAGAACACGCGCCCCGGGCTGGAGGCAAGCGTCACAAGAAGCTCGAACTCCGTGTAGGTCAGATCCACATCGTTGCCGGCGACGTTCACCCGACGGCTCGGCAGGTGGATTTTGAGCCCGTCGTAAGAGAGATCCTCCTGGCTTTTGCCGGCCGGCACCGAGACGCGGCGCATGATCGCACGCACCCTCGCTATAAGCTCCCTGACGGCGAACGGCTTCGTGACGTAATCGTCGGCCCCGAGCTCGAGCCCCACTACCCGGTCGATCTCGTCGTCCTTGGCGGTGAGCATGATGATCGGGACCTCGCTCTGAGCCCGGACCCTGCGGCAAACCTCGGTCCCGTCTATCTTCGGCAGCATGATGTCGAGGATCATGAGGTGCGGCTCGTAGGAAGAGAATGCCTCGAGCGCCGCCTCCCCGTCCCCTACCGCGTGTACCCCGAAGCCCTCTCGCTCCAGAGCGTGAACGAGCATCTTCTGTATGGACGGCTCGTCGTCCACCAGAAGTATCCTACGCGTCGCCCCCTGCACACCCTGAGACATTCTCTAACCGGTCCTTCGATACACCCTAAAAGTTTCTAGCATATGGCTCTTATTTTATCATGCCCCCGAAGACTCCCCGACGGCATCCTCGGCCCGTTCGGCGACCCGGAGGACGGCCGCCGCCAGGTCCCCAGCCTCCGCGAGGCGTACCGCCTCGACCGGCTGGCCCTGCCTCTTGAGGTACGACGCCACCACCCGCGCCTCGTCCGCCTTCACGGAACCGGAGAGAGATGTTGCGTCGCCGTGGCCGTCCAGCGTCTCCCCGGCGAAGAGCTCCAGGCCCTCCGCGTCAGAAGGTTCGAAGCCTCTGTGAGCGACGAGGCGGCCGTTCGAGAGGACGAAGACCTCGACGATGCCGGGCTCGGTGGAGGGAGACACGACGGCCTGCACGCCCTCGGCGCTCACGATAGAGCGGGCGAGCCGGATGCGTTGTATGCCGGCGATAAGGTCGCGCAGGCGTGCGGCGCCCTCGAACTCCAGGGTGGCGGCGAGCTTCCCGCGCTCGACGATCAAGGCCTTCAGATGTTCCTCCCCGCCCTCGCCGCGCATCAGGGCCACGAGGGGCATCATTACGGCCTCGCGGTACTCCTCCTGACCCATCCCCATGCACGGAGCGCAACGCCCCATCTGCCCGTAGAAGCAGGCTTCGCCCTCCGCGTTGCCGTCGCACCTTCGAAGCGGGAAGATCCTGCCTAAGGCCTCCACACAGGTATCGAGTACACCGGCGCTGCGGTAAGGACCGAGACGCACGACGCCTTCGCGGGCCTCCTCGGTGCGGGGGACCCTCTTGGGGAGTGGGTACGGCTCGTTCCCGTCGAACTCCAGAAACCACGAAGCCTTCTGGCCGCGTCCGGCGCGGTTGTAGCGGGGGAGGAGGCGTTTGATCTCGCGGTCTTCGAAGATGAGGGCTTTGAGCTCGGTCTCGGTCTCCGTGTAGCGGACCTCCGCTACCTCCTGGACGAGCCGTCCGATCTTGCGCCTCCCGTCCCCGCCGTTGAAGTACGTCCTCACGCGTGCCTTCAGGTCTTTTGCCTTCCCCACGTACAGAACGGTCTCGTCCTTATCCACGAAGTAGTAGACCCCGGGTGTACGCGGCAGGTTCTCCGCCAGGTGCCCCTTCTGCGGCTTGATGCGCCCGCGAGAGGCCTTCAAGCTCGCCGCCTCGCCGACGCTCCCGATCCCGGCCGACTTCAAGAGCTTCAGTAGCTTCACGAAGACCTCGGCCGTCGCGGCGGCGTCGGCGAGCGCCCGGTGGTTCGGGATCGTACGGATTCCGAAGTGTGAGACGAGAGAGGCGAGCCGGTAACGCTTGAGGCCCGGCACGAGCGTCCGGGAGAGCTTGAGGGTATCGAGGGTAGGGTTCGGCAAGGGCTCGCCGCCGCGCGCGGCGGCGACAAACGAGCAGTCGAAGTGGACGTTGTGCCCGACCACCACCGCACCCTCGACGAACTCCTCGAAGAGCGGCATCACCTCGGCGGAGGTCGGCGCCTCAGCAACCATACTGTCGGTAATACCGGTAAGCCGGACCACGAAGGGCTCTATGGGGCGCTTGGGGTTGACGAGGGTGGAGAACTTATCGATCACCTGCCCGCCCTGCACCTTGACGGCCCCGATCTCCGTAATGCCGCCCTTCCCCGCAGAGGAGCCCGTCGTTTCAACGTCGAAGATGACGTAAGGGGCCTCCTCCAGGGGGAGGGATTCGGCATCGACCGTGCGCAGGGCCCCCGTGGCGTCCCAGCGAAAACGCGGGTCCCCCTCTATCAGCTTCTCGACGTGGGCGCGGGCGTCACCGTTGAGATCGGGGAGGCCCAGCAGGTCGGTCGAGATCTCCTCCGCCTCCACGGGTCCACGGTCTCTGACGAACCCGTAGAAGCTAGGAGGCACGGACCTTCGTTCCGTCCCCGACTATCCCCTCGGCGAGCACGGCCTCGGCGATCGTGCGGGCCTGCACCTCGGTAACGCCATCGATGGCAACGAGGTTACCATAGGTGTACTCGTGATCCAGGAGCCCGCTCGCGAGCACGCGGGCGCGCGTCTTCTCGCCTACCCCGGGGAGCTTGACCAGATGGAAGATCTTGCCCCGGTGTATGCGCAGGGCGCGAACCCCGGCGAGCTTCTCGCCGTGGACGAGCACGCGCTTCAAGGTATCGGCGAAGAAAGCGACCTGCTCCGGGTAGTAGACGCTCCGCCCCATAAGTGAGGGCGTCATCGGTACGGGGTGCAAGAGGTTCGCGTTGCGCAGCGTCGTGTGCCCCGGCGGCTCGTTCGGGCCCAACGGATCGGGATCACCCAGAGAGCGGGCCCGCGCGGCATGCTCCTCGACCTGAGCTTCGAGGTCGCCGGAGGGGTCGAGCTCCGTCTGAACCGGCGCCCCGCGGAAGCGATCGTTGCGGTTGGCAGCGTGGAGGAAGCGGCGAGGGCTCTTCTCGTTCTTGTAGAACTCGACCACCGCGAGGGCCCGCTTCTCGCCGAGGCCGGGCAGGCGGGCGAGGGACTTGGCGTCCTGCGCCTCGATCATCTCGCGAAGCTCCGGGGGGTCGACGGCTTCCGCGGCTTTTGCCGCAGCCCTTTTGTCCACGCCGCGCACCCTCTCGAGCATGCCGTTGACGCTCTGGGGGTCCACGCCGCGCCTGAGGTGGTTGATCTTACGCGCCCCGGTGAAAGGGCTGTTCTCTTCCCAGTGCCAGATGAACTCGCGCACCCGCTCCACGGCCGCCGTACCCTCGGGGACGAACTCTATCGTCACCCCGTTGCCTATGTAGCGCCCGTTGGCCCCCGGCAGGTTCTCGGCGGCGGCCTGGACCTGAACCTTTACCGTCGGAGAATAGAAGGAAAAGTGGACCGGAAGCCCCGATGCGACCTCCTTCATCATCCGGCGGCGGAAGATATTGTCCTCGAAATCAGAGCCGATCATATACCCATGATTCTATCACCGACGCCCGCTGTCCCGGCCCGCCTGGGGCCGGGAGGAAGAGACTCATGCCCCCGAAGCCGCCGCCAGCAGGACGTCCTCGCGCAGGACGATGGCTTCCACGGGCTCTCCGGCGCGTACGCCCTCGGACTCCGGCCCGATGAGCGCCAGGGCGTCGGCCTTGGTGAGGGAGCTAACGAGCCCGGAGCCCTGGGCGCCGACGGACTCGGCTTTTAAACCCCCCTCCGTCCGCGTCAGCTTGACGCGCATGGCGTGCATCCTGCCGAACTTGTTCTCGACGTCGTGCTCGAAATAGACGCTCACGCGCGGGCGGTGCTTGTCCTCGCGGCCCGTCATCACCATGAGCGCAGGCCGGACGAAAAGCTCGAAGCAAACCATCGCGGAGACGGGGTTGCCGGGGAGGCCGAAGAAGCGGGCGCCGGCGTCGTCCCCCTCCCGGGCGCCAAAGAAGACGGGTTTGCCAGGCTTGAGCTTGACGCCCCAGAAAATCTGGCTCACCCCGAGGTCCAGCAGCGTACTCTTGACGAGGTCCTTCTCCCCCACCGAGACCCCGCCGCTCGTAACCACGACGTCGGCGCCTTCGAGGGCCTCCTCCAGGGCGGCGCGCAGGACGTCCGCGTCGTCCGAGGCGGCGGAGACGCGGCGGGCGTCGGCACCGGCTTCGAGGGCCTGGGCCACGAGGGCATAGGAGTTCGAGTCGAAGATCTCGCCGGGCGCCAGGTCACGTGCCCCCGGCTCGACGAGCTCGGTGCCGGTTGCGAGGACTACGACCCTGGGGCGGCGGTACACGGGCAACTCGCCGTAGCCTTGCGTGGCGGCTAGGGCGATCTCGGGAGCTCCTATCTCCGTGCCGGCGCGCAGGATAAGGTCACCTTCGTGGACGTCGCCGCCGCGATCGCGAATGTTGTTACCGGGAGGTGCTGCTTTCTTGAGCTCGAACTGCTCTCCCCAGCCGGAGGTGTTCTCGACCATGACCACCGCGTCGGCACCGGCGGGGATGACCCCGCCGGTGAAGATCTTGATGGCCTCACCCTCCCCCACGCTCCCCTCCGCCGGACGCCCCGCCGGGGCCTCATCGACGACCTCGAAGACGCGACCGGGCTCCGTGTCGGCGCTCCGAACCGCGTACCCGTCTACCGCCGAGTTGTCGAAGGGCGGGGAGTCGAAGCGAGCGTGGAGGTCCTCGGCGAGCGCGAGGCCCCGCGCCTCGACGAGCGGGATCATCTCCACGGGCAGCCGCCGCGCGTTCTCGAGGATGAGCCGCACGGCGTCGTGGTGGTCTATTAGCTTCTGGAAGAGCTGCATTGTCCTGCCCCCGTCTAATAGTTTCCTGTCGCCAAGCTACCAT
>JADDPY010000483.1 GCA_016781635.1 Rubrobacter sp. | reverse complement strand
CAGATCTGCTGCCTGCGCGAGTAAATCAACATGTGGCGATCATCCGACCACGGGCAGACAATCTTGATGCGGGATACCTCCGGTACTATTTAGCTTCTCCGGTGATGCAGCAGCGAATGCTCGGTTTAGCGGCGGCGGGTGCAACACGAAACGCACTCACCAAGGGGATGATTGAGAACTTAAGCATCCCCTGTCCTTCACTCCCTGAACAGCGTGCCATCGCTGCCGTACTCGGCGCACTCGACGACAAGATCGAGCTAAACCGCCGCATGAACCAGACGTTGGAGCAGATGGCACAGGCGCTGTTCAAATCCTGGTTCGTGGACTTCGCTCCGGTCCACGCCAATCGTAACGGCGAGCGGCTGGCAGGGCTAGCGCCGGAGGTACAGGCGCTATTTCCCAGCGAGTTCGAGGAGAGCGAGCTTGGGCTGGTGCCGAGTGGGTGGCAAGTTGGTAAATTTGGCGATCTTGTGGGGTTTGTACTAGGAGGAGACTGGGGCAAGGATGAGCCGTCAGCCGAATTCCCGATCGGGGTATATTGCATCCGTGGCGCTGATATTCCTGATCTCCAAAATGGAGGAAAAGGTAAACCGCCGTTACGGTACTTGAAGTCATCAAGTATATCAAAGCGGGCACTGCAATCCGGAGACCTCATATTAGAGATTTCAGGTGGCAGTCCAACACAATCCACTGGCAGACCTGTACTAATATCGCAACAACTGCTTGATCGTTTTGACGGGCCGCTTAGCTGTTCTAACTTCTGCCGGCTTGTTCGGTTGAAGGAAGGCATTACCCCAGAGTTTGTGTACACACTGATGCGCCAACTCTATAAAGAAGATGCTTTGCTCCAATACGAGAATGGCACGACAGGCATAAAAAACTTTGCATACACCGTTTTTGCTGAAACGTACGATGTCTTATTGCCGGGTCCCGATGTACTTAATCAATTCCAACTTGTTGTGGAACGCGTGTTTGCCATGATGCAATCTCTTGGGAGCCAATCTGAATCTCTCGCTGCAATCCGTGACACGTTGTTGCCCAAGCTCTTATCAGGCGAGGTGCGCGTACGCGATGCCGAGCATATC
>JADDPY010000061.1 GCA_016781635.1 Rubrobacter sp. | reverse complement strand
GCTCGAGCACCACCCCGGCCGCGACCGGTACCGCCGGGGGTGACCGGCCGCGCGATCTCCCTTAGCTAAGCTAAGCCCGCGCCGCGCCAGCCGTTCGCACGCCGTCTTCCAACGTTGTCGGCCCCATAGACAAGGTGAGCGACAAAGGGTTCTGCCGTTCCTTCGGAAGGACGAGTTCGCCGGACTCAAAGTCGCCCTTCGTGCCGGGTCACTATCTCTGACGCGGGTGCGATTGGATCGGCCGACATTTCTGCGGTAGCGCTCGGCACTCTAATCGGGTTAGCTCAGTGGATATCACTCGTTTTTTGGACCTTCTAATGGGAGCGTGCAGATACTGATGCAGGCACTCCGCCGACCATCGCGCTTGCTCTTGGGTATAGTTATACTCGCTGCACATGGTTGTGGCGGTGCGAGCACCCAGGAAGATGCCTTTCTCTACGAGGGTGCTGAGTTCACCTTAGAGATACCGCCGGACTGGCGGATCGAAGAACGGGCGGAAGAACGTGCGGGGCGTGGCGTTCTATTCCTGTCTACGGATGCCGTAGCGAACCCGAGGGCATTGCCTAACGAGGTCTTTGTCTTTCTGCCACAAGAAACCTACGCCTCCATAGAAGCGTACGTCGAGGAGGAGTATGACTTCTCCGACATCAAAGTTAGTAATCGGAACGAGATTGGCGTGACGGGGGCCACCGAGGCACTACGATTCGAGACTGAGGGCAAGACTGCGCCTCCGGAGGTCACCGTTCGCCAGATCTTTGTTATCACGCGACACGCGGAGGGTTCGGTCATTGATGTCGTTTGCAGAGGGGCCGATGAGGACTTCAACGTCGATGTTTGTAACGGCATCCTCGATTCGCTGCAGGTCGGCGAAACTAGATAAGCAGTACGGTGGGATGCATTCTCGATCGCACAGCCTGTCGGTGGCGTCCGGGCGCTTCTTGGTCGGCAACGGGTCGATCGGGCGTTGCGAGTTCTGTGGCGGCGAGGGCCCCCAGGGCATCCGCCTGGGGACGCTGTTCGACTACATGGGCGCGCGCATCGCCACCAGTGAGACCGGGGGCCATCGAAGGGTCTCCTGCGTGGATGGCGCGCCGGTGCGTGGCGCCGTCCGGAGCGGCC
>JADDPY010000115.1:1230-5016 GCA_016781635.1 Rubrobacter sp. | reverse complement strand
GAGGCCCATGAGCAGGATCATCGTAGTCCGCGCCGGAGGCCGTCCAGCCCTCGCATCTCGCTGCATGGTACGAATGCCTCCTCGCTGGTTTCGCGACCCGTTCATTCCGAGATTAGCAGGTCGTTCACGCACGCTGACCTGTAACGGGTGAGTTTACCCCACGAAAGAAGAACAGCGGGGTGCTTCGTCGCGCGGAGCTATGGGGTAAGAGCGCCAGGAGGTATAGAATCCCTTTCTAGCCGATCAAGCATAATCTCTCCGGAGGTAGAACCCGTTGAAGATTCCGGGCATACATTTCATAAGAAAAGCAGAACGGACCGGTAACGAGGTCCCCGTCCCCATGACGCGCAACCGCCTCGGGCTCGTGGAGTTTCTGAAGCGGACGTTCAAGGAGGTTGGGGAGGACCACCTCGCGGCCTTCGCGGGGAACCTGACCTACAAGGCACTCTTCGCGCTCTTCCCCTTCGCCGTGTTCCTGCTCTCCCTGCTAGGCCTCTTCGGGTCAGAGCAACTGCTAACCGACCTCCTCAGCCAGGCGAGCGCCGTGCTGCCGCAGGACGCGGTGGCGTTCCTCAACGATCAACTTCTCAGCGTGGCCCAGAGCAACGCCGAGTCGACCTTTACCTGGGGCGCGATAATCTCGATATCGCTCGCGTTGTGGGGGGTATCCGGGGCGTTTCGTTCGGTAATGGAGGCTATGAACGTCGTGTACGAGGTCGACGAGAACCGGCCTGCCTGGAAGGTCTACTTGATCTCTATCCTCCTCTCCCTGGGCGTGGCCGCACTCCTTATCTCCGCGCTCGTGCTTGTTGTCTTCGGGTATCAGATCGGGGGTGCTATCGCGAACGCTGCGGGTTTGGGGGGCGTCTTCCAGACGGTTTGGAACATAGCCAAGTGGCCCGTGCTTCTCTGCGTCGTCCTCTTCGCCTTCGCCCTCGTCTACTACTTCGCTCCGAACGTCGAGCAGCGCTTCAAGTGGGTCAGCCCCGGATCGATCCTGGCGGTGGTGTTGTGGCTCCTCTTCTCGCTCGCGTTCTCGCTCTACGTGAACAACTCGAACCTCGGTGCCACCTACGGCTCGTTGGCAAGCGTCGCCGTACTCATGCTGTACATCTACTACTCGTCCCTGATCGTGCTGGTCGGCGGCGAGATGAACCAGGTGATCGAGGAGCATATCCCCGAGGGCAAGAACGAGGGCGAGAAGACGACGAACGAGGGCGCAGCAACCTCCTAGCGTGAAGCGTCTCGCGCGCCCTCTACCCCGCTTTACTTCGAGCCGGGCTCCGCGGACGGGAGATTGTGGTCCGTCCGATCGATGAAGGGCTCGGCAGCGCCCTGGCTGAGGCCGACCCCGATTATGAGCGCGGCTGCGGATACCACCACCGCCACGGAGCCAAGCCTACGCGCGCCAAGGTAGTACGCGACGATGCCGAGCAGTACCCCCGCCGTAACTGCTGGTATCGCGCTGTCAAGCAGGAACTCGCTCGTCGCGGCGGCGGCGCCACTGATACCGGAAATAATGCCGCCGATCGCGAGGCCCGTCCCGGCGAGCATGGCGGCCTGCCGGCTACCCGTGTTGCTCTGGTATCCCTGGTCCCCTTCTGCTTCGGGGCGTTTCTCGTTGCGCGAACCCGCGGCCCTGAAAACCCGGGCGAGCACGAAGAACCCGATGACGGCGAACACAATTAGTACCAGCGCGAATGCTACTCCTAAACCCACTTGGAACCTCCCTCATGACCGGGGTGCGCCGAATTTCGGTTCGAGCGCTTTACGTAATACGGCTTGCTACACACTATTTTGCCAGTTCGCGGTCCGGATAAACAAGCGGGCGCGGGCTCGGGCCGGGATTGGTCCAAAATACACAGCGGACGCCCTGGCCGTCTCTCTCGGTCCCCGCCGGGCCCCGGCTACCGCTGCCGGGCGGTCGAGACCTCGAACTCGTGAGTCTCGCCATGAGCGAGGTAGTGGACCCGGTCCTCGAAGCCGGCCTCGTTCACGGCTTGTTTGAAGTCCTCGAGGGGGCTCTTGAAGACGGAGTAGTCGTTGTAGTGGATCGGGATGGCGGCCTTGGGGTCGATGATTCTCATGGCCTCGACGCCCTGCTTGGCGTCCATGGTGACCATGATGCCGAGCACCCGCGTCCCGCCGAGATGGAGGAGGGCGAGGTCTATCTCCGGGTAGCGCTGGGGGATCTCCTTGAGTTCTTTGTGGATTAGCGTGTCGCCCGTTATGTACATGCGCAGGCGGGCCTCATCTTCCCCCGCGTCTCCGAACTCGAGCATGCTCCCCATCACGGGCGGGAGAACCTTGCGCAGGGGACCGGGGGCATGGGTGCCGGGCATGGCGGTGACGCGCACCCACGCCCCCATACCCTTGCGGATCGTGACGTCTTCCCAGGTGTCGAGGGCGACGGGCGGGCGGAAGGCCCTGCCCTCGAGGTACTGGGCCGCGTGCCCGGTCGTGATAATGGGCATGGTCTTGTTCAGCCTGGTCTCGGCCACCCGATCGAAGTGGTCGCCGTGGAGGTGAGAGAGCAACATGAAGTCGATGTCGGGCAGGTCCTGTATCTCGATCGCCGGGTTCGTGAGGCGTTTGGAGGTGAGGCCGTAGCCGAGGTGTACGTGGTCACCGGCGTGAAGGAAGTTGGGGTCCGTGAGGATCTTGAATCCCCCGTAGCTTATGATGACGGTCGCCGTCCCGACGAAGAACACGGAGCCCCGCTCGAAATCCGCCTCTTCGCCCTGGGTCCTCAGGTATACGTCGCTCGTCTTCATCCCGATCCTTCCGCCGCTGTCTGCCATTCGTACTATCCCCTCTCTACCAACGTCGCCCCCTACCCAATCCTTCCGTCCTTCTTCCGAAACCCCGGGAGGATTGCATGGGTAGAATCTGCCTCCTGGGAACGCCGCGTCCGAAGCGGCGCTCGGAGTATAAGGAATGAGGGGTGCGATGGGGCTGGATGTGATCGGGGCGGGCCTGGGGAGGACGGGGACGACGTCTTTGAAGACGGCGCTCGAAAGGCTTGGCTTCGGGCCCTGCTACCACATGACGGAGCTTTTCGAACACCCCGAGCACCTGGAGGCGTGGCGCGCGGCGGCGCGAGGGGAGCCCGTGGACTGGGAAGGGCCGCTCAAACACTATCGATCTACCCTGGACTGGCCGGGGGCGCCTTTCTACGAGGATCTGATGGAAACTTACCCCGAGGCGAAGGTGATCCTCTCGGTTCGCGACCCCGAACGCTGGTACGAGAGCACCCTGAACACCATCTATGAGATGAACTCTACGGTCTCCTCGCCGCTCTTCTCCTTGATGTCGTGGTTTGTTCCCCGCGTGAGGAACATCAAGCGCTCCGTCGGCATCGTCGAAGACCTCGCCTGGCGGGGCCTGTTCGGCGGGAGGTTCGAGGACAGGGAGCACGCGATCTCGGTCTTCAACGAGTGGAACGAGGGGGTCAAGGATCGCGTCCCGGCCGAGAAGCTCCTGGTCTACGACGTGAAGGAGGGGTGGGGACCGCTGTGCGAATTCCTGGGCGTCGAGGCACCCGAGGACAAACCGTTCCCTCACCTCAACGACACGGGGATCTTTCGAAGACGAGTGCGCATCATCCTGACGGTCGCCGCGACGGGACTTGTCGGAGGCGTCTCGCTTGCCGTTCTGGCGGTGATCCTGCTGCTACGCAAGCGTTCGGGCTAGAACACAGCCCGGAGCACACTAAAGGGGCGAAGCTCCGGAGAGCTCCGCCCCTTGTTACGCTGCGTACTGTTACTTTGTGAGCTTGTTGACGGC
>JADDPY010000115.1:0-1056 GCA_016781635.1 Rubrobacter sp. | reverse complement strand
CACCGCTAAACATACCTGCGCGGCGAAGTGACCTTGCCGATCGTTCGCCACCGCGGAAGCCTCCGGGCCTCCCGTCTCCGGGAGGTGGTCGAGCACCAAGAACGGCGCCTCGGCCCGGGGCGCGGGCATGCGCGGATCGACGGAGGGGCTCGTGGCCCTGACGACGGCTTCGCCGGGCGCGGCATCCGCCGGGACCGTGAGCCCTTCGGCGTCGAACTCCAGGCCCTCGCCGCTGGACACGGTTTCCAGGGTCCAGGTCTTCGTGCCTTGAAGGAGCTCGACCCGGATGCCGTCGGTGGGACGGCCGCCCGCTGGCCTGGACGAGACCGGTGGGTCCGTATCGTCGCAGATAAAGTCCCCGTAGAAGCCCTCTCCGTGGAGGCGGAACGGCTCGCCGGGAGCGGCTTGGGCCGGGCTTGCTTCGAGGCTGGGACGGACGGCGGCGCACGCGGCTTGTCCGCTGTCGACCACGCCGACGTACCCTGCCGCGATGGCGCATAGGGCCGTGAGTAGGATGGGCATCAGGGACAGCTTCGTCTTATCCATCAGAATCTCCGGCGTGTCGAGGGACTCCTTCGCTTACGGTACAAGCGTCGCGGCGTTCGGGTTCCCCGCCTTTGACGGCCAGGCCCGTCGCCCTCGGGCCTCGTTTTGCTTCGTTGCGAAGGTTTGGGGACGATTCTGTAGAATGGCCCCGGGTGCGAAGGACACGGAGATGGGGGTTGCGCTCCTTTGAAGAGGCTCAGGGTCTTGATGACGCGCGAAGAACTCGAGCCGGAGAAGCTTGCCGGCGCGACCGTCGTCGCTATCGACGTCTTTATGGCGACCACCACCCTCCTCACCATCCTGGAGAACGGCGCCGAAGGGGTCTACCCGGTCGCTTCTCTCGACGAGGCCGAGGAGGCTGCCCGGAAGCTCGAGCCCGCGAAACTGCTGCGCGGCGGGGAGCAGGACGCCGAAAGGATCGAAGGCTACGATTGTGGCCCCTATCCGCGTGAGTATCCTCCCGAGGTCGTCTCCGGCAAGGAGGTCGTCTTCGTGACCACGAACGGGACG
>JADDPY010000127.1 GCA_016781635.1 Rubrobacter sp. | reverse complement strand
TTCGTCGCGCAGGTCGCCGGGAAGATTGGTCATCACGAAGCGCGTCGTGGCGGTCGGCAACTTTTCGGGATCACTGGTGAGGTCGTAAAACCGGACCTTGCGCCGCACGCCGTAGATGATTTCTCGGATGTACCGGGTTTCGCGCGTGCCGTCACTGAACACGCGCTCCCAGGTCCGCCATCGGGTGTAGCGGATGCGTTGGCCAGGCGGGAGCAGCATGCCATGGTTCTGACGAATCGCCACGACATAGGGCAGCCCCAGTTCAGTCAAGGTCTGAATAAACGGACCGCTCTCGCCGTATAACGCGTCAGCGAGCACGAGGTCAATCGCAAATCCCTGTCGCACGAGCATGCGCACGAGCTCACTGGCAATGTTTGGTTTGCTCTGATAGGTATCGTCAGGCTTAAGGCGGCGCTCCGGCTTGAAGACCTGGAAGAGCAGGGGAAAGGTGACCGAATCGAGCACGCCGTAGGCATTCACCGAGACCAAGCCGGTTTCAACCGCACCCAGGTTCCCAATGTATTGGCGGGACACATAATCCGTGACGTTGCCGTATTTCTGGTCACCGGTTTCATCAATACACAGCACAAAGGACCGTCCACGGAGGGCGTTACGGGTGAGCTGGAGCCGGCGCTGACGAAGCTGCGTGCCATCCCAGTCCGCATTGGCGACGAAGTGATGGAGTGCTTGTGGATCCGCCCCACTCACGCGTGCCAGCGCCGGCAAGGACTTCCGGGCCACGTCGCTAATGAGGCCGAGCTGCAGACGCGAGAAGTGGTCGAAACTCCGCACATCATGAAAGAGGTCACGATACGCCGCGGCGTACGCGTCGACGAAGGCAACGGTTTCCGTCGCTGGACGAACAGCCGTCATGGCAGACGCCTCCTCACGTTCGGAGGATGGGCTACTCTAGTGTACACCCAAAGTGACAGAAGTCGGATCACGTCCGCCGGCGTCACATTCTTGACCCCAATGCGCCGTTTGCAGCGGGGGCATTCCGTCCAAGCCGGATCATAGCGTGCCTGCCCATAGGTCCGTACAAAGCGCGGCGGGCGCATGTCGAACGCGAGGTCAATCTTGAACCGCTGCCCGCACAAGTG
>JADDPY010000123.1 GCA_016781635.1 Rubrobacter sp. | reverse complement strand
CAGCGCTCCCCGTGAGTAGCTCTCGCCCGACGTTCGATAGGCTCTCGGCGTCGAGCCCGATAGGGGTACGGAGACCGAAGAAGCCCCGGACCCGGTTAACCAGGGCCAGGGCTTCTTCCAGAAGCACCGGTAAGTCTTCCGCCAGCTGGCGCGATTGCTCCGCGATGGCCGGGGCAAGCGCCAGCGCGAAGAGCCAGAGCACCACCACGAGCACAGCGAGGATCGCCAATACCCCCCACGCCCGCGGTAACCCCCGCCGGGCCAGGTAGTTGACCGGAGCACCGAATATGATGGAGAAGAGCACGCTCAGCAGGAACGCCAGCACGACCCCGCCGATCTCGTAGATGAAGTACGCGCCCACGAGCAGCGCAAAGACCAGCCCGATGCCCACGTACACCGTGCGTTCCGAGGCCGCGGGGTTCGCCATCTTGCTGCTCCTTTCCCCGAATCTACCGGCCGGGATCGTTACTCCCTCGATCCGGAGGCGCCCGTCGATAAGGGTTCTTCCTGCACGGAAATTGTACCCGTCGAGGGCTTCGGCCATACGATCCGACCCGCTCAGCAACGTCTGGAGTGGAAGCCCAGAACCAGGACCTCACCCAAGAATAGAAAAGAACGGCGCGGTACGGAAGTCGTGGGCACGGCCGGAAGAGGCCGTGCCCACGACGTTCGGCAGATGAGAACCAGTCTTTGGCAGCAGAGACTCCGGCTAACGCGGTGGCGAACCCGTTCGCCACGCCAGTGAGGAGGGCGGTCTACGATCGGTGTCGTCCTACTCGTTGAGGAGCGGAGCCAGGCCCTCCCTGCCCAACACCGCGTGTTGCTCGATGAGGCGCAGGCACGCCGAGGCGTCCTCGAACCTTCCCTCGCGTAGGTGCCCCTCCGCCATCTCGGCGAGCCTCGTGATGTCGGCGACGTGCCCACGGGCCCGATCCAGCGTCTTCAGCTCCCGGTCCATCGGCCTCCTTGCCCCGCTAGAACTGGCTCTCGCAGCC
>JADDPY010000306.1:12148-19202 GCA_016781635.1 Rubrobacter sp. | reverse complement strand
TCGCCAGGGGCGGAGGCCCCGAAGCGGTTTACCCCGATGCTCGTGCCGCGGAAGCCTATGTAGCGCTCCCAACCGCCCGTAATACCCGCCTCGACGGAGACGCGCGCCTCGACGGAGGGTGGCAGCACGGAGTCTTTGTAAGACTGGTCCTGGGCCTCGAAGATCTCCCAAGACGGCATGCTCACGACCCTCGCGTTCACTCCCTGCTCGGCCAAAAGCTTCCTCGCCTCCAGCACAACTGCGACCTCGGAGCCGGTGGCGATGAGTATTACCTCGGGCTCGTCGGCTCCGTCGGCATCGGCCAAGACGTAGGCACCGCGAAGGGCGCCATCGGCCGGGGCGAGCTCCGTGCGGTCGAGGACGGGGACGTTCTGGCGGGTGAGGAGAAGGGCGACCGGGCCCTCGGCCTCCAGCGTCGAGCGCCACGCCATCGAGGTCTCGTTGGCGTCGGCCGGTCGGATGACCGTCAGGTTCGGGATCGCGCGGAGCGCCATGTAGTGCTCGACGGGCTGATGGGTCGGACCGTCCTCCCCAAGCGCCACGGAGTCGTGCGTGAACACCCAGACGGTAGGGATACCCATGAGCGCCGAGAGGCGGATCGCCGGGCGCATGTAGTCGCTGAAGATGAGGAACGTCGAGCCGTAGGGCTTGACCATGCCACCGTGCAGCGCCATGCCGTTCACCGCCGAGCCCATCCCATGCTCGCGCACCCCGAAGGCGATGTTGCGCCCGACGTGGTTCGGGGAGAACATCCCGCCGCCCTCGAACGCGGTGCTCGTGGAGGCGACGAGGTCGGCCGCCCCCCCGACCATGGTCGGCACGTAGCCCTTGAAGGCGTTCATTACCGCCGCTCCGGCCTTGCGCGTCGCGAGCTTCTCCGTCTCCGACGCATCCCAGACCGGGAGCGCCTCCTCATAGCCGGGAAGGGGCTTCCCGTTCCAGACCTGGTCCCACTCCTCGGCGAGCTCGGGAAACTCCGAGCTCCACGCCTCGAAGCGCCCGTTCCACTCCTCTTCCAGCTTGCGCCCGCGCGGGCGACAGTCCATGTGCTCGTAGACCTCGTCCGGTACGGCGAAGTGCTCGTCAGGATCCAGGCCCATCGCCTGCTTTGCGGCCTTCACCTCGTCCTCGCCGAGGGCTGCCCCGTGGGATGCCGAGGTATCTATCGCGTTCGGCGCGGGGTAGGCGATGTGGGAGCGCACGATGACGAGCGATGGTCGCTCCTCCTCGTCGCGGGCGTTCCGGATGGCCTCCTCCAGCGCCTCGAGGTCCTCGACGTCGTCGACGTGCTGGACGTGCCAGCCCTGCGCCTCGAAGCGCTTGCCCTTGTCCTCGCGGTCGAAGGTGAGCGCGGTCGTGCCGTCGATGGTGATGCGGTTGTCGTCGTATATGTAGACGAGCTTGCCCAGGGCGTTCTGGCCGGCGATGGAGGCGGCCTCGTTCGCAACACCCTCCATGAGGTCGCCGTCCGAGCAGATGCAGTAGACGTGGTGGTCCATCACCTCGTGTCCGATGCGGTTGTAACGACCGGCGAGGAAGCGCTCGGCGATTCCCATCCCAACGCCGCTGGCGAAGCCCTGGCCCAGGGGCCCGGTCGTCATCTCGACGCCGGGCGTCATGAAGTGCTCGGGGTGCCCCGGCGTCCTCGACTCCCACTGCCTGAAATTCTTCAGATCGTCTAGGGTCAGGTCATATCCGGTGAGGTGCAGAAGTGCGTACTGGAGCATCGAGGCGTGGCCGGAGGAGAGGATAAAGCGGTCGCGGTCGGGCCAGAACGGGTTCTCCGGGTTGTGGCGGAGGAACTTCGTGAAGATGGTGTACGCGAGCGGGGCGAGGGCCATCGGCGTCCCCGGGTGGCCGGAGTTCGCCTTCTGCACCGCGTCCATCGCCAGCGCCCTTATGGTATTGATGGACAGCGCTGCTGCGTTTCTAGTCTCAAGATCCAAGATTTCACCCTTCTCTGTGCCTCTTTCGGCCACGTCTCGCGCGGCCCGACGAACGCACTTTACTACCCTCGTCATGGGGCAACCACACGGGTACCGTGGCGAGTTACCTCACGGCACCCGTGCGGGAAGGGCTGCATGAGGTAACAGGCTCCCGGGTGCCCGTGCTCAGGCGGCCCTGTTGACGGCGCCGTCGAGCGCGTCCGGTGCGGTTTCGGAGTCCATCCCGGAGGCCTGAGCAGGTTGATGGCGGTGGAGCGCACCTGTCCGACAGCATGTTCGTTTCGAGGTCGTTGCGCTCCACGAGCGCGGTCGTGGCCTTGCCCGCAGCCTCCAACGCGAAGTGACCGGTCCCCGTGGCTCGTGCAGGCTCCTCAAGCTGCACGGCCAGGGCTTCCGCCGACCTCGCGAGGTCCCTTACGGCCTCGGTGAGGTTGTCTGGGGCGGCCTCACCGCTTCGCATCGCCGAGACCGCGGACCGGGCGAGGACCCTGGTATTACGGACGGCGAGGTCTAATCCTTCCGCCGCCGCGTAGAACGCGAGGTACCGCAGGGCATTGCGCGCCTTGGGAGAGAATCGGGCATCCTCGTACCCGGCGGCCAGAATCTGGATCGAGTAGCGGTTCCGGGTGGTGCCTGCTTTGCGAAGGGCGCCGTTAAAGTTCCGCGCTTGCTTGTCCGATAAATTGAGCATGATAAGAGACTTGTTGGATCACGGGCTGCCGGTGGCCCTGATGGCCGCGTTGATAGCGTCGCTCTGGATCGCGGGCATCTGGACGCTGGTGAAGGACGAGCACGGGCCGGCCGTGCTCCTTACGCGTCTACTGCTCGGGGCGTTCGTCGTTTTTCTCGCTTGGCGGTTCGCGGTCCCGATGTTTTGGTAGTCGCCCAGACGGTGAATAGGTGCTTCTTCATTACTGCCTACTTCCGGCCACCGGCGATAAGCTTGTTTCTTACTCCGCCTGCTCCAGGAGCTTCTCATAGTCCTCGGCGGAGAGCAGGTCGGGCTCGCCGGAGACACGGAGCTTGAGGATCCAACCTTCACCGTAGGGGTCTTCGTTTATCTTCTCGGGGTTGTCTCCGAGGGTCCCGTTGACCTCGATGACCTCACCCGCCAGAGGCGCGTAGAGGTCCGAGACGGCCTTCACGGATTCCACGGCCCCGAAGGAATCGCCCGCGTCGAGGGTGCGTCCCTCCTCCGGCAGCTCAACGAAAACGACGTCGCCGAGCTCGTCCTGGGCGTGCTCGGTGATGCCGATCGTGGCGGTCTCGCCTTCTATGCGAACCCACTCATGGGTCTTCGTGTACTGCAACTCCCCGGGTACGCTCAACAGCTTCTCTCCTTTGCCTCTCGCTTGTAAAACGGCAGCCCCACGGCGTGCGCCGCCACGGCCTTGTCTCGGATGATGATCTCGAAGGAATCTTCTACTTCCGGCCGCACGAGCGCAAGCCCTATCGCCCGGTTCAGGGTCGGCGAGAGCGTCCCGCTCGTCACCTCGCCTACGGTCTCGCCGTCTACGGTTACCTCGTGGCCGTGACGTGCGATCCCGCGCCCCTCGACCTCGAAGCCGACGAGCTTTTTTCTAAGGCCTTCCTCTTTCTCCTGGCGCAAGGCCTCCTGACCGACAAACTCGACCGGTTTATTCAGGTGAACGGCGAAGCCGATACCGGCCTCCAGCGGCGTCGTCTCCCTGTCGAGCTCGTTACCGTAGAGGCACATCCCGGCCTCCAAGCGCAGGGTATCGCGCGCTCCGAGGCCCGTGGGCGTCGCCCCGGCCTTCGTGAGCTTCCTCCAGACCTCCGCAGCGTCGTCGGGCCGTACGTAGAGCTCGAAGCCGTCCTCGCCGGTGTAGCCGGTTCGGGAGATCAACGCATAACGATCGTCCACCTCCCCGACCTCGTAGCGGTAGTACCCGATCTCCGGGAGGTTCGTCCCCGTGAAGCGTTGCAGAATAGCCGCGGCCTCGGGTCCCTGGAGCGCGAGGAGGGACCAGTCGTCGGACTCATCTACCATCTCGACGTCGAGGTCCTGCGTATGCTCCCTGAAGTGGGCGAGGTCCCCCTCGCGGTTCGCGGCGTTGACCACGATGAGGAAGTCCTCCGGCGTACGATACACGAGCACGTCGTCCACCGTACCGCCGTCGGGGAGGCAGACCGCCGCGTAACCGGTCTGCCCGACGGCGAGACGACTCACGTCCCGCGTCACGAGCCTCTGCACCGCCTCCTCGGCCTGCGCGCCCCTGAACGCCACCTCGCCCATGTGCGATACGTCGAAGAGACCGGCGCGCGTCCTGACCGCCTCGTGCTCGGCTTTTATCCCCTCGTACTGCACCGGCATCTCCCAGCCCGCGAAGGGGACGAGCCGGGCTCCAAGAGCTTTGTGCTCCTCGAAGAGCGGGGTGCGGCGGAGCGTCCCTTCGGCCATCCCTACCACCGGGCCTTGAGCTTGCGGGCGGCGCGCGCCTCGTCGAGGCGGCGAGTTGGGGCGTTGACCGGAGCCTCCTCTAGCTCCTCGGTGCTCCTCTCCGCGAGCTCGAGCATGGCGCCTACGAAGTCGTCGAGGGTCTCCTTGGACTCCGTCTCCGTGGGCTCGATGAGCATCGCCTCCTTGACGACGAGGGGGAAATAGACCGTCGGCGGGTGGAAGCCATGGTCTATGAGCCCCTTCGCCACGTCCAGGGCCTTCTTGCCCTTGGGCGGCTGGACGATGCACTCGTGCTTGCAGAGGCCCTCGTAGGGGATACGGTACGTTCCCCTCAGGTGAGCCCGTACGTAGTTGGCGTTCAGAACGGCCATGTCGGTCACATTCTTCAGCTCCGGCCCGTGCATCTTGATGTAATTCCAAGCCTTCAGGAAGACGCCGAAGTTGCCGTGGAAACCGGCGACGCGCCCGATGGTCTTCTCGGGACGGGCGAGGTGGTATCCGTCGGCGTCTTTCTCCGCTACGGGATCCGGACGGAACGGCGCGAGGGCGCCGGAGCACGCGATGGCGCCGGAGCCGGGCCCGCCGCCCCCGTGGGGGGTCGAGAAAGTTTTGTGGAGGTTGAAGTGCATCACGTCCACGCCTGCGTCGCCGGGGCGCATCCGGCCCATGATGGCGTTCACGTTCGCGCCGTCCATGTACAGGAAGGCTCCGGCCTCGTGCAGGATGTCCGCGATCTCGGCGATGTTCTTCTCGTAGACGCCCAGGGTGTTCGGGTTCGTGATCATGAGCGCCGCCGTCGTCCCGTCGACTTTCCCACGAAGCTCCTCGACGTCCACGCAGCCGTCTTCGTCCAGCCCGATCTCCTCGGTCCCGAACCCGACCATAGTGGCGGTCGCCGGGTTGGTCCCGTGTGCCGTGGAGGGCACGAGGACGGTCGTCCGCTCCGTGTCCCCCCTGTCCTCGAAGTACTTGCGCACCATCAGGATGCTCGTGAGCTCGCCCTGGGCGCCGGCCATCGGCTGCAGCGAGACCGCCGGCAGCCCCGAGACCGCCGAGAGGAAACCCTGCATCTCGTGCATGACCTTCAGAGCGCCCTGGATCTGCCCTTCGGGCTGCAGCGGATGCAGCCCCGCAAATCCGGGGACCGCGGCGGCGGCCTCGTTGGCGCGCGGGTTGTGCTTCATCGTGCACGAACCGAGCGGGTAGAAGTTCGTGTCGATGCCCCAGTTCTGGCGCGAAAGGTTGGTGTAGTGGCGGACTACGGTCGGCTCGTCCACCTCCGGGAGCCCCGGCTTCTCCTCGCGCAGCGCGCCCTTCGGCAGGATCTCCCCGAGATCCACCCTCTCCACGTCGAACCTCGGCAGCGTGTAGCCCCTACGTCCCTCGCGGCCCTTGTCCCGGATCAAACTACCCAACATTCTTCAGCACCTCCACGAAACCGTCGAGCTCTTCCCTGGTCCTCTTCTCCGTAACCGCGATGAGCATCGCCCCGTCGCCGAGGTCGAGGCCCCCGATCATGTCGTTTTCCAGGAGCGCCTCGTTCGCCCTACCAACGTCCGGCAGCTCGACCGCGAACTCCCACAGAAACGGCGCCTCCCCATAGCGAAGAGAAAATCCGGCCTCCTCCAGCCTCCCGGCGAGGTAGTGGGCCTTGGAGATGGAGAGTTCCGCGACCTCGCGCAATCCTTCCGGCCCCATGAGCGCCGCGTAGACCGTCGCGGCGAGTGCGGTGAGGGCCTGGTTCGTGCAGATGTTCGAGTTGGCGCGGGCGCGTCGGATGTCCTGCTCGCGCGCCCTGAGCGTTAGGACGTAGGCGAGCTTGCCTTCCTTGTCCACCGTCTCCCCACAGATGCGCCCCGGAAGCTGACGGACGAACTCGGGTCTTGTCGCCATGTACCCGGCGTACGGTCCGCCGAAGAGGAGCGGCATCCCCAAAGGTTGAGCTTCCCCGACCGCGACGTCGGCACCCAGCTTACCGGGGGCTTCGAGGACGGCGAGCGAGATCGGGTCGCAGACCGCAACCGCGAGCGCCCCCACCGCGTGCGCGGCCTCCGAGGCAGCTCGCACGTCCTCGACGCCCCCGAAGTAGTTCGGGCTCTGGACAAAGACACCGGAGACGCCCTCGGGGACGTCCGAGAAGTTCGTGGTCCCCCCAACGAAGGGTAGCTCTACCGTCTCGACACCGTAGGTCTCTATTACTTCGCGGTAGCGGGGGTTCAGGCCCTTGGAGACTGCTACCTGCGGGTCGCGCTTTGTCTGACGGGCGGTCATTAGGGCTGCCTCGGCTACGGCGTTCGCGCCGTCGTAAACGGAGGCGTTCGAGATCTCGAACCCCGTCAGCTCGGAGATTACGGACTGAAACTCGAAGATAGCTTGTAGGACGCCCTGGCTGATCTCCGGCTGGTACGGCGTATACGAAGTCAGAAACTCGCCGCGTGAGGTAATAGCCCCGACGGACGCTGGCGTGATCCTGTCGTACGCCCCCGCCCCCAGGAAGATCGGCAGCCCAGCGACGTTCTCCCTCGCCAGGCCCTCCACATCTGCGAGGGCTTCGTACTCGGAGAGAGCGGGTGGGAGGTCCAACTCCCCCTCGAACTTCGGCGAGACGTCGGCGAAGAGGTCGTCAACCGTCCCAATCCCGATCGCCTCCAGCATCTCCCGGACGTCGCCTTCGGTGTGCGGTGTG
>JADDPY010000306.1:0-12137 GCA_016781635.1 Rubrobacter sp. | reverse complement strand
GCGGTCCTACCCCCTTGGTTTTAGGGTGAGCGTTCTCCCTTCTCCGCCCTGTCCTAAACCTGAGAGTGTTACCCCGTCGGCGCCAGCCCGCGTCGGCCAAAGAGGCCGGCAGGCCGAACTTTCCAGGACGCCCTCCGGCTCGCGGTCCTTTTGCCTGAGAGATTCGGCCGCAGCATACATCGCCGCGCACCTTTCACCTTCGGCGGTCGCGTGGGGTCCCCTTCCCCGCGACTCTCTCCCGCGGCCCTCACCGGGCTCACCCTAGCCTAGCACAAGCACGGTTTGATCGCCTCCGCAGGCACGATCTCCACGCTCGGCCGGGGAGAAACCAAAAAACCTTCTGCAAAATCTTCACGAAGACCCGATTTTAGACGCATGATTTTGTACACTCTTAACCATGTCGCTAATGGATAAGAAAAGGTCCGCGAAACGCCCGATCCAGATGCGCAAGTTCAGGCAGCGCAGAAGGACGGGTCTCCTCGTAATATCCGGCCTTGTAGTCCTGGCGCTTGGTTTGCTGGCCTACTCCGGGATCGTCTCGGCCCTCGGCGGGAGTTCCGCTCCTGTAGAGCGCGTCCAGACGCCGGCGGTCGAGGAGACACCAGCGGCGGTCTCCGAGGAGCCAGCGGCGGAAGCCCGGGCCGAGGAAGAAGCCGCCAGGCAGCGCGCCGCCGAGGAAGAGCAAGCACGCCAGCGTGCGGCCGAGGAGAAAGCGGCGGAGGAACGGGCAGCAGCCGAGGCTGCGAATACGCCCGACGACCCGACGATGTACCTCACCGTTCCCAAGCTCGGCGTGTACGGTCACACCGTAAGGAACGACTCCTCCGAGGAGGCGTTGGCGCAGGGTGCGATCAAGGTCCCCGGGACGGGTTTCCCGTGGGAGGAGAAGTCCACGAACACGTACATCGCGGGCCACCGCATCGGCTGGCCGGGCACCGAGAGCGACTACCAGTTCTACAACCTTCCGAGCATGCAGCAGGGCGACGAGGTCACCCTCGAGGACTCGGAGGGCAGGACCTACAACTACCGGGTTACCGAGATCTTCGCCGTCTCCCCGTCCGAGAGCTCCGTGATGGACGCGGTCCCCGGCCGCGACGTGGTCTCCTTGCAGACCTGCACCGAGACCCCCGACGACTGGTGGACCATAGGCCCGAGCCTCTACGATGGCGGCCCCGAGTCCGGGCGCCTCGTCGTGCGCGCCGACCGCGTCTCCTAGCGACGGGCCACAGCCCGCCACATCCTTAGCTCCACCATCATCCGCCTCAAGCTGAGGCTGCCTACGCAACGGTCCCGTAAGGTAAAAGCTTTGTAGACTGGGGGGTTCGCGTCGGGCTCGTTTCGAGATGGAGGGTGGATGTCTGAGATCTCCTGGGAGGACTTCGAGAAGGTCGACATCAGGGTCGGGGAGATCCTGGAGGCCGAACCGTTTGCGGAGGCACGCAAGCCCGCCGTGAAGCTCCTCGTGAGCTTCGGGCCGGAGATCGGGAAGAAGAGAACCAGCGCCCAGCTTACGGCGCACTATGATCCGGAGGCACTCGTCGGACGGCGGGTTGTAGCGGTGGTGAACTTCCCGCCGAAGAGGATCGCGGGCTTCAAAAGCGAGGTCCTCGTCCTTGGCGTTCCTGATGAAAAAGGCGAGGTAGTCCTGCTCGTCCCGGAACGCGATGTCCCTCTCGGCGGCCGGATGTTCTGACGTTCCGTAGAAGCCGCCGCTAAAGTAATCGGCCTCACTCTCCGATAATAGGGCTAGGAACCCGAAGAGCGGAGAGACTTTTCGATGAGTAATTGTAGCCGTTGCGAGAACTTGCCGGCAGAGGCGCCTGAGAGCGGTGTGCTTTACGTGGCCCCACCGCTGTCCCATACGCGGGGGACGCTCCGGCGCCTCCTGTGGGGTTCGGGCCTCTCGTTCGGCGACCCTTTAGACGACGTGCTGGCGGTCGAGGTTTGTCCGGACGGGCTATCCAATTTGAGCGATACCCTTCTGAATGGCCTGACCGAGGCCGAGCTCAAGGACTGCCGAGCCATCCTCGTCGAGAAGGGCACACAGATAAACCTCGGGATGCTCCCCCGCATGCAAGACCTCTTTACCCTCCTGAGCTACGCCCGGCAGACTTGGCTCAAGAAGATCATGCGCGAAGAGAAACTTACCGTACATTTCCAGCCTATCATCGCGGTCTCCGACCCGGGCAAGGTCTTCGCCTACGAGTGCCTCCTGCGCGGCATCGGCGAGCGGGACGTACTCGTGGGCCCGGATTCGATGTTCGGGGCGGCCCGTGCCGCGGGGCTCCTCTACAACCTCGATCGGGCGGCCCGCATAAAAGCCATCCAGGAGGCCGCCGGGCAGGGCATCGAGGAGAATGTCTTCATCAACTTCAACGCCTCCTCCATCTACGACCCCGCGTATTGTCTGAGGAGCACGATGAAGGCCGTCAAGGAGTCTGGTATCCCTTCCGAGAGGATCGTCTTCGGGGTAACGGATAGCGAGGAGGTCAGAGACACCGTCCACCTCAGAAACATAGTCGACTACTATCGCAGAGGCGGATTCGGGGTGGCCCTCGACGACCTCGGCTACGGCTCGCTCGACCTCCTCGCGCAGCTACGTCCCGACTTCGTCAAGCTGGACATGGGCCTCGTGGCCAGGGCACCCTACAAGGCCTCGATCGCCCGCAAACTAATCGAGCTCGCGAAGGAGCTTGGCGTGACCGTGATCGCGGAGGGGATAGAAACCGAGGATCAATACCGCTGGGTAGCCGCACACGGCGCCGATTACGCCCAGGGACATCTCTTTGCCCGACCAGCCTCCCCGCCCCCCACCCCAGCTCGTGTAGATCTCTAGCAACTTCTGGACCAGCCTCGCGTACGTGGGTAGTATCGTCGCATGACACCCGAGCCGGGAGGTAGACCGATGAGCGAAACGAACCTCGAGCAGTTCCGGGAGGTAACACCGGCAGGCAGGTTCACCCTGCAAAACTCCTCGCTCCTCAAGGTACGCCTGGAGAACGACACGGTACAAGCCAAGCTCGGCTCGATGGTCGCCTACCAGGGCGGCGTCCGCTTCGAGCACCAGAGCGGCGGGCTCGGGCGCTTCTTCAAGAAAGCCGTGACGGGCGAGGGCGTCAAGCTCATGGCCTGCACCGGCACCGGCGATCTCTTCCTCGCGCAGGACGCACGCAAGATCATGGTCATAGACCTCGACAACGAGCGGATGACGGTCAACGGCGACTCCATACTCGCCTTCGAGGGCAACGTCGACTGGGACATACAAAGGGTGGAGGGCGCCGGCCGCCTCGCCGGTGGCCTCTTTAACGTCGTCCTTCAGGGGACCGGCAAGGTAGCCCTGACAAGCCACGGCGAGCCCGTCCTCCTCGACACCTCGCAGCCCACCTTCGCCGATCCCGACTCCGCGATCGCCTGGAGCGGGAACGTACGCACCAGCGTCCGAAGCGACGTCTCGTTCAAAACCTTTCTCGGGCGCGGCAGCGGCGAGACCTTTCAGATCGCCTTCGAAGGCCCCGGCTGGGTCCTGATCCAACCCTCCGAAGGCCCGACCGTCCCGGAGCACTCCCACGGAGCGCAGGGAGGCGGGGGCGGCCTCGGCTCCCTCTTGGGCAACGATTAGAGCCCGAATCTAGAGATCGGGGGCTGGATATTCCAGCCCCCGACTCACCTTGCCGGGTGTAACCCCGCCCGCTAGCCGACCACGAAGTTGACGAGCTTCCCGGGCACGTAGATGCTCTTGCGGATCTCACTGCCCTCGACGTAGGAGCGGACCTTCTCGCTCTTCATCGCGAGCTCCTTGGCGTCTTCGGCCGAGATGTCCACTGAAGCATTTATGCGGTCGCGGAGCTTCCCGTTGACCTGGACGACCAGCGTGATCTCCTCCGCCCGCACGAGTCTCTCATCGTAGCTGGGCCAACCCTGCTCGTGGACGCTGTACGGCATCTCCATGAGCGCCCACATCTCCTCGGCGTGGTGAGGCGCGAGCGGCGCGAGCAGGAGTACGAAGTCGCGCAGCGCATCTCTCCACTCGTCTTCCCCGGCCACTTTCTTCACGGCGAGCAGGTAGTTCGTATGCTCCATGAGCGAGGCGAGCGCGGTGTTGAACCGGAACGCGTCGAGGTCCTCGGTTACCTTCTTGACCAACCGGTTCGCCCTGCGTTCGAGTTCCTTCGGGTCAGCCTCGCCCCCCGAAGCATCGCCGCCCGTGACGAGCGAGTGGGCACGCCTCAAGAAGCGCGCGATACCCTCGATGCCTCGGCTGTCCCACGGCCCGCCCTGATCCCACGGGCCGATAAACATGAGAAAGCAGCGCAGAGCGTCCGAACCGTAACGGTCGACAAACTCTTGCGGGTTGACGACGTTACCGCGGCTCTTGCTCATCTTCTCGGCGTCTTCGCCAAGGATGATCCCCTGGTTGAAGAGGCGCATCATCGGCTCGTCGAAGCTCACGAGCCCGAGGTCGCGCATGACCTTCGTGAAGAAGCGCGTGTACAGCAGGTGCATCGTCGCGTGCTCGATGCCGCCCGTGTACTGGTCGACCGGCAGCCACTTCTCGCCCTCCTTGGGGTCGAACGGCCCCTCGTCGTGATGGGGCGAGAGGTAGCGGTACTGGTACCACGACGAGTCCATGAAAGTGTCCATCGTGTCCGTCTCGCGCTCGGCCGGGCCGCCGCAGACCGGGCAGGGTGTGTTGCGGAACTCGGGGTCGAGCTTCAGGGGCGACTCGCCGGTCGGCATGAAATCGGCGTCCTCGGGGAGCCGGACCGGAAGGTCCTGCTCGGGGACCGGGACAGCGCCGTGTTCGGGGCAGTAGATTATCGGGATTGGGGTGCCCCAGTACCGCTGGCGCGAGATGAGCCAGTCACGAAGCCGGTACGTGATCGCGGCCTTCCCGTCGCCCTTCTCCTCCATCCAGTCCGTAACAGCCTTCTTACCTCCGGTGTTCGGCATCCCGTCGAAGCCGTCGGAGTTGACCATCGGACCCTCGCCGGGGTAGGCCTCGGTGAGGGGCTCGCCGTTCCAGCCCGGAGGGGCGACTACGGTCCTTATCTCGATGCCGTACTTCTTCGCGAACTCGAAGTCGCGCTCGTCGTGCGCGGGGACGGCCATGATCGCGCCGGTCCCGTAGCCTAGGAGGACGTAGTCGGCGGCGTAGATCGGTATCTCTTCGCCGTTCGCCGGGTTGACCGCGTAGGCCCCCGTGAAGACGCCGGTCTTCTCGCGCGTCACGTCGGTCCGGTCGATCTCCGTCATCCGGCCCGCGCTCTCGACGTAGGCACGAACGTCCGCCTCCCTGTCGACCGTCGTGATCTGCTCCACCGCCGGATGCTCGGGGGCGACCACGAAGAACGTAGCCCCGAAGAGCGTGTCCGGCCGCGTCGTAAAGACCTCCAGCGGTCCGTGACCCGGAACGTCGAAGGCTATCTCGGCGCCCGTCGAGCGGCCGATCCAGTTTTTTTGAAGCGTCTTGACCCGTTCGGGCCAATCCACCCCGGAGAAGTCGAGGAGCTCCTCGGCGTAGTCCGTGATCTTGAAGAGCCACTGCGCGAGGTTCTTCTTTATTACCGGCGTCCCGCACCGCTCGCACCGGCGGTCCGGCCCCACGACCTGCTCCCTCGCGAGCGTCGTGTTGTCCCTGGGGCACCAGTCGACCGGCGCCTCTTTCCTGTACGCGAGCCCCTTCTCGAGGAACTTCAGGAAAAACCACTGGTTCCACTTGTAGTACTCGGGGTCGCACGTGACGACCTCATGGTCGAGGTCGAACATGGCCCCCATCTGTTTGAGCTGGTCGCGCATGTTCGCGATGTTGGAGTACGTCCACTTCCGCGGGTGGATCCCGCGACGGATCGCCGCGTTCTCCGCAGGGAGCCCGAAGGCGTCGAAGCCTATCGGGAACAGGACCCGGTACCCGCGCATCCGCATGAACCGCGCCCTCGAGTCCGAAGGTGTCATCGCGTACCAGTGCCCGACGTGCAGATCGCCGCTCGGATAGGGCAGCATCGTGATCGCGTAGTGCTTTGGCTTGGTCGGGTCTTCGTTGGTCTTGTAGAGGCCGGTCTCGACCCACCTCTCCCGCCAACGGTGCTCTATAGCCCCCGGGTCATACCCGCTCTTCGCCGCTACCTCGCTCACTCGCTCTCCTTCTAAATGTGCGCTCCCCGTAATTCTAAGCCGTGGACAACGAGCCGTCAGCCCGCACCCTCCGTACGATCCCGAAACTCCTCAAACAAGCTTGAGCTCGGAGACGATACGGCCCACGTTTACGAAGTCGCTGTGGTCTTTGAGCAGGACAACGGCGTGCTCGATGGCGACGCGAGCTACGGGATAGTCGATCATGCTACGCCCGGTCGCCCCACCGCGCCTGCAACGGTGGTAGATCCGGGCGGCCTCCTCGTAGCCAACCATAGGGTCCCGCAGATGATAGAAGCGCTGCGTGCTCACGTATTCTTTGAGCCGCTCGAAATCGGTAGGCGTTCTGGCTTCTTGCAGGACATCTCCGTAAACTACGCCGGTTATACCGAACGGGAGGTCGAGCACGGCCACGAAACGCGCGACCGCCTCGTTCTCCTCGTTCAGATAGCCGATCTAGACCGAGGTATCGACCAGGTACAGACCTAACCGTCTGCTTCCCGAACGATATCCTCGCGCAATGCCTTGCGATCGTAGTCCGGGTGGAGCCTGACCCTGCCGCGAACTCCCTTACGTCGCGCCGCTTGCGGTTCTCGACAAACTCACGCAAGGAGATCCACTAATTCTCGCTTCGTTCTGACGTCCGCGTACCGGAACGCTTCCTCCACCAACTCGTCGTCCATCACGATATTCGTGCGCATCCTTATACACCTCTTAATGTGTGTCGTAAGAGGAGCTTCTCAACCGCGTGCTAAAGGATCGCTAAAACGAGGAGGGCCGCGACAAGCGTACACATGACGTTCGTGATCTCGTTACCGACGCGCGGCACGAGCGCGCCCACGAGGCTGTCGGCGACGGTCCCCAGGAAAGAAGCACAGGCCACCAGGAGCGCGGCCTCCGGCCCGTCCACGAGACCGAGCGCGAGACCGAGGAAGGCGGTGAGCCCGGCGGCGGCGCCCCCCGCGAGCGTACCCGGTACCGAGACGGCACCGTCTGTCCCGGGTGGAACTTTCTGGAGAGTAGTGATGAGGCGCGGGGTACGACGGGCGAGCCCCCCAACTTCGGACTCGGACGTGTCAGCAAAGGCCGCGCCGAGGGAGGCGATGAAGGCAGCTGCGAAGGCCCCGGAGCCGGTCAGGGCGGCGAGGAGGGCGCAGGCGACGGCGACGCTGCAGTTGGCGACGGCGTTCCTGGCGCCCCGACGGCCACCCCGCGCCTCGGCGGCGCCGCTCTCCTTCTTCCTGCCGTAGCCGATGCGGGTGAGGGTGGAACCTCCGACGACGAAGAGAGCGAGGACGGTAAAACCCTCGGGACCGAGGGAAGCGTAGATCGCGGTCCCCACCACGAGGCCGCCTAGGGCACCGTCCCTGCTCACCATCCCCAAGGCGTACGCGAGCCCCGCGAAGAGCCCGGTCACCAGCAAGGCTTCGACGAGGCTACCTCCCACTTTCCGACCTCTCTACGTCGCGCATAGCCGGGTATGGTATCAACCGGCGAGACGTAGCCGTAGCGAGAGGAGCCCGAATTGGAGATACGACTGGTCCGGCATGCCACGCTGGTCGTGAGCTTGAGTGACAAGACCCTGCTGATCGACCCGATGCTGAGCCCACCCGGGGCGATGCCGCCTATTCAGAACACTCCCAACGAACGCCGAAATCCCCTCGTCCCCCTACCGGACCTCGACCTCTCCCCTGTGGACGGCGTGCTGGTCACCCACACCCACGCCGACCACTTCGACGAGGCCGCGGCCGGAGAGATACGCAAAAGTCCTCCCACTTCTCTGCCAGCCCGATGACGAGCAGAGGTTCTCCTCCGAAGGATTCTCGGACGTTCGCCCGGTGGATGACTCCCTCCACTGGGAAGGCATCGAGCTTCATCGGACCGGGGGTCGGCACGGGACGGGCGAGATCGGGACGCGCATGGCCCCTGTCTCGGGGTTCGTCCTCCGCGTCCCCGGGGAGCCGACGCTGTACATCGCGGGGGACACGATCTGGTGTCCTGAGATCGAGGACGCGCTGAGGGAGCACCGGCCCGACGTGGTCGTCGTGAACGCCGGCGCGGCCCGGTTCAACGAGGGAGACCCCATCACGATGACCGCGGGAGACGTGGCCGAGGTCGTCCGGCACGCCGGCGGGGCTGCTATCGTCGCCACTCACATGGAGGCGATAAACCACTGCCTGCTCGGCCGAGACGAGCTCCGTTCGAACCTTGTGGAATCAGAAGCTTACGGGAGAGTCTCGATCCCCGCGGACGGAGAGCGAATGGTGTTCTAGGTTACCTGCCACGTCCCCTGGAGACGTTGGAGCAGCCTCCTCGCGTAAGATTCGCACTCCCTGGGAGAGAGGTGGAGGAGGGCCGGCTCGACCGACCCGGCCCTTACGTTCCCCTCCGTGAGTCGTCCGACCCCCTGGTAAAGCAGGGAGCCCGCCAGGGGGCTCGGCCGGTCGGGCACGGCTACTACCACGCCGTAGAGGTGCGGAGCGGCGCTGTCCCCCACGGGGGAGATCTGATCCACGGCGTCAGGTCTGTCCTGCCCGACGACGAAGACGTGGAACAGGGGGCCTTCGGGATTCTCGCGTACCCTGTCCTCCCTCAAGCTCTCCCAGCGAGCGGTGGTCTTCGTATACCCGGCACCGAGCGCCGCGAGGGACAACCCGGTCCATATGGACCCGGCGACCGCGCGTGCCAAGGGGCTTTCGTAGTCCACGAAGATCCCAACCGTAGGTCCTGCCGCTCGTTCCAAATCGCTGTCGATCCTAGCAGACGTAGGCTGCCCCTACGCCCCCGGACCCGCCCCTCCCCCACGCCGCTTCTCCAACCGCCGCCCGAACACGTCGATCTCCTTGGCCGTCTGGAGGTCCCCGTTTCCCAGCGCAACCTCGCGTCCCTCCGCGAACACCCTCGCGGCCTCCTCGTCCTCCCCGAGCTCGAAGAGCGCACGGCCGAGCGTGCGGTAAGCGACGGAGTAGTCAGGCTTGTTGCGCACGGCTCGCCCCAGATACTTACTGGCCTCGGAGTGCTGCCCCTCCTTGAACAGCTCGTTACCTAAAGAGTAGAGGACCATGGGGTTCTCGGGGTCCCTGTCGAGCAGTTTGCGGAACATCTCGGCCCTCGAAACACCCATTCTCTACCCTTTCGATAACATCGGACTCGCCTGCGACCGCTTTTTAGCACGGAGGACGATCGTTTGTTAGAACGTGGGCCATGGAACCAGATCTCCTGCTCTCGCGTCTCTCCTCCTCGTCGGACCTCGCGCCCTTCCGAGATCTCGTCGAGCCGCTCGTCCGCTACGACCGGGAACGAGGAAGCGACCTCGTGCGAACCCTGCGGGTTTACTTCGCCTGCGGCACCAACGCCAGCGAGGCCGCGGACAAGCTCTTTCTGCACCGCAACAGCATGCTCTACCGCCTCGCGCGCATCGAGAAACTGACCGGTGCGGACTTGAAAAACCCAAGGGTAGGCCTGATGCTCCAACTCGGATTGTTAGCCGCCGAAGGCGAAAAAAGGAGAAACGCAGATGCAGTTGAGCACCCGCAACCGGCTACCCGGTAGGATCACCGAGGTCGTCAAAGGAGAAGCCGCGGCGAGGGTCACCGTACAGGTCGGGGACAACAACTTGGTAGCCCTCATCACCCGCGAGAGCGCCGACGAGCTCGGTCTCGAACCGGGCAAGGAGGTCACCGCCCTCGTCAAAGCGACGGACGTGATGCTCCTGACAAATGATGGAGATGTAGCCTAGCGTCGCGGAGCATCCCCGCTCCAGGGGGACAGGGCAGCATACCTCACCCGCCCTGACCCCCTTGCTCCTACACCTCCGCCTCCTCGGCCCTGCGGGTTAGGAACCTCGCTGTAAGGATTACGACGAACGAGAAGCCCAGGACCAGCACGGCCAGGGCCACGGCGGCGTCGAAGTCCCTCTCAAGGGCGGCGAAGATCGCCAGCGGCATGGTCTGGGTCGTGCCCTGAAAGTTGCCGGCGAAGATGATCGTGCCACCAAACTCCCCCAGGGCTCGCGCCCAGGCGGTCACGGCCCCGGCCACGAGCGCGGGAGCCGCAAGAGGGAGCGTGATCCTGCGGAACACCGTGACCCGGTCCGCGCCATCCACCCTCGCCGCGTCTTCTATTTCCCGGTCCACCCGGCCGAAGCGCACCGCGGCCTGCCGGACGTAGAAGTGCGAAGCCACAAAGAGCTCGGCGATTACCACGGCCGCCGTCGTGAAGCTCAACTCTATCCCGAGCAAGCTCAACTGCTCTCCCAGCAGCCCCAGCTTTCCGAAGGCGAGGAGCAGCGCGATACCCGCAGCGCTAGGCGGGAGCACCGCCGGTATATCTATCAACGTGTTCACGAGTCGTTTCCCCGGAAACTCGGCCCGAGCGAGCACGTAGGCCGCCGGAGTACCGACGACGAGAATGATCCCCATCGTCACACCCGTAGTTTTTACGCTGAGGAATAGCGCGTCCAGGGCGACGGGCGAGGCCATGGCCCGCCATGAACCCTCGTCCACCGTCCAGACCACCAGGCTTATGAGCGGCAGGCTTATAAAGCCTGCTAGCAGAGCCAGGGCCGCCACCGCAAAGCCGGAGGCCACCGCATCCCCGACCTTACGGCCGGAACGCCCCTTTTTGGGTTTCCCCCTCAGCTCTCCCCCGCCCGCTCGAAGCCTTGTTCCTCGAGCACATCCTGGCCCTCTTCGCTGAGGACGAGGTCTACCCACGCTCGAGCCAGCTCAGGATTCTTGGAGTCCCGCACGGTAGCTATCGGGTAGGTCGCGACAACGTTGACCTCGTTTGGGATCTCCACAACTTCGACCCTGTCACGTATATCCGGGGTCACATCGCTAGCGTACACAAAGGTTGCGTCGGCCTCACCGAGCGCCACCCGATTTGCAGCAGCCCGCACGTTCGTCTCCCGAGAAACGACTTTGTCCATCACGCCCTTCTCGAAACCGGCGCCGTACTCTGCGTCCGCGTTCGCCAGTACCTCCATGGCGTAGTCGGCGATCGGAACCCCCTCCTCGGCAAGCACAATCTGCGCGTCGGCCCCGGCCAGGTCCTCAAACTTACCTATCTTTGCCGAGTTGTTCGCCGGCACGATCACCACGGGACGGTTCTTCGCAAAAACGGATACTTCGCCCACGAGTTTCTCGTCCACCGCGGCATCCATATTCTTCTCGGACGCTGAGGCAAAGACGTCTGCAGGTGCACCCTGCTGAATCTGAGCGAGAAGCTCCGAGCTGGCAGCGAAACTTGCTCTCACTTCAGCGCCAGGGTTTCGCTCCTCGAATGTACCCGCCAACTCCTCGAAAGCGTCAGTCAGAGAAGATGCCGCGAGAACGGTGATCTGCCCACCCTTTGTAGGCTCCTCCTCCTGTGCGTCACCGCTCGCCCCGCCGCAGCTCGTACCCAAGACCACGCAGAACAACACGACGGCCACCCGAACAGCTTGCAACCACCGCAAATGAACTCTTCCGCCCCCCTATACGACTAGCGCTATTCTATGCTAGCGGAGCTACCTCTCCGATTCATTGGGCAACCTGCCTAGATATGTGCAAATGGCGTCCCTCGGATGAACCGTGCAACGCAGGCCAAGGTGGCCAAGGATGTCAAAATCGTGACTCTCCCAGCCCTTCCGAAGTACTGAACCACGAGAAGCATACAAGGACCACCTACGCCCGGTCGCAGCGCTTGCTACGGCCCCTTACACGAAAAAGGAGCCGAAATCCTATGCTGGTATCCGACCTTCTCCCAAAGGTGGTGGCGCAACATGGATCTCGACTCCTTCCTGGTCGCATTGTACGTACTCGTGGACGACTGGTGGCGGGCCGAGCACGGCCAGCAGACCCCGCGCCGCCCCGGCCGTCCGGCCCTGCTGGCCGACTCGGAGGTCCTCACCCTGGCGATCCTCGCCCAATGGCCCCGCTTCCGCAGCGAGCGCGACTTCTGGCGCTTCGCTCGAGCGCACCTCGGCTGCTACTTCCCGAACCTTTGCACCCAGGGCCAGTTCAACC
>JADDPY010000668.1 GCA_016781635.1 Rubrobacter sp. | reverse complement strand
ATCTTAGACTGCGAATTGGTATGAGGCCACCCGGACGGTCAACGGGAAAACATCAGTGGAGTGCCGCTACTATATCAGTAGCCTCCCCGCCAACGCTGAACGGTTAGCGCACGCTGTGCGCGGCCATTGGGGGATCGAAAACCGGGTCCATTGGGTGCTCGACATGGTGTTTGACGAGGATCACAGCCGGATGCGTGAGCGGAACAGTGCGACAAACTTTGCAGTGATCCGCCGCATGGCCCTCAATATGCTGCAGCAACACCAACCGGACAAGCTCAGCCTTCGGCGGAAGCGGCTCAAGGCTGGTTGGGACAATAACTACCTCGCTATGCTGCTGAATCTCTAATGCGTACACCCTGGCTTCGAACCCGCTTACTCCTACCGCACGTTTCAGGTACACTTGATTACGTATACCATCACGGTATCGTACCAAGCTCTTACATTGTATTTGGCACGCAGTATGGCACGCGCTCCCTTTCAAGTTCTCGTGCTCCCGTATCGCCAGCGTCTGGACGGTACGTTCGAGTTTGCGGTGTTTCGTCGCTCTGATGACGGGAACTGGCAAGCCATTGCCGGCGGGGGTGAAGATGATGAAACGCCGTTACAAGCCGCCCAACGTGAGGCGCGCGAGGAAGCTGGGATTCCTACTGAGGCAACGTTTCTCGCGCTTGATACCGTTACCTCGATTGCAGTTACCTGTTTTAGTGACACCGCTCACTGGGGAGACCACATCTATGTCATCCCCGAATATACGTTTGGTGTTGAACTCAGCAACTATCCGCTAATCTTATCTCAGGAACACACCACCGTCGCCTGGCTATCGTACGCGCAGGCCAGGCAGCTCCTCCGCTATGATAGTAATCACGTCGCCTTGTGGGAATTGCATCAAAAGATTCGGGGTTTAGGGCCGCGCGACGCGCCTGACAGCACCTAATTCCTGCGCCCTGAAATGATTACTGTCAACGCGGCGTGCCGGCGACC
>JADDPY010000175.1 GCA_016781635.1 Rubrobacter sp. | reverse complement strand
TACCGTGTAGTCCCTTCGCCACCGTTGTTCTTGGAAGCCGTGCCTGCCGGGCCGCGGTGCTTCTGGCTCCGTCCTCGGTTGAGTACTGTTCATGGACGGTACAGCTCCAGGCTTTGTTTATGTGCAGCGGGAGTGTCACACGAGGTTAGCATTCGTAGGATCGGGAATAGGGGAATATGTCAGTACGGGTAGATGAGTACACGCTGGGGGTCGAGGAGGAGTATCAGGTGGTCGACCCTGAGACGCGCGAGTTGCGGTCGCAGGGTGGGTGGGTGATCGAGAGGGCGCGGGACGAGGCGGGGGATGGGGACGTCGCTGCCGAACTCATGGAGTCGCAGGTCGAGGCCGTGAGCTCCGTATGCCGGACACTCGCCGAGGTACGGGCCGAGGTCTCACGCCTGAGGCGCGTGGTGATCCGGGCGGCCGGGGACAAGGGTCGCATCGTTGCGGCGAGCACCCACCCGTTCTCCCACTGGCGCGAGCAGGTGGTTACGCCGAAGGAGCGCTACCGGGTGCTGATCGAGGCGTACCAGCAGCTCGCCCAGGAGCAGCTGGTTTTCGGTTTCCACGTCCACGTCGGGGTCAAGGACCGCGAGTCGGCCGTGCGGGTGATAAACCGGCTACGGGTCTGGCTCGCGCCGTTGCTCGCCCTCTCGGCAAACTCGCCGTTCTGGCTCGGTGAAGACTCGGGTTACGCGAGCTATCGGACCCAGGTGTGGGGCCGATTCCCGGTCTCGGGGCCGCCGGGGTTTTTTGAGTCTCGCGCCGAGCACGACGCGCTCGTCGAGGCCCTCGTCCGAACAAAGACCGTCGAGGACGCGACCAAGATCTACTGGGACGCCCGACTCCCCGAGAAGACCGAGACGATCGAGGTTCGTGTCGCCGACGTGTGCCCGACGGTCGACGAAGCGGTGATGGTCGCCGGGCTCTCCCGCGCGCTCGTTCGCTCCTGCTTCGAGCGAGACGGGCGGGAGGAGCCGTACCCGGCGGCGCGCCCGGAGCTTCTGCGCGCCGCGCACTGGCGGGCGTCAAGGTATGGTCTGGAGGGGGAGATGATCGACGTGGAGGAGGAGCGCGTGGTCCCGGCAGGATACGAGATCCAGAAGCTTCTGGACTTCGCCCGCCCCGCCCTGGAGGAACTCGGCGACTGGGACGAGGTCTCCGGCATTGTCCGCGAGACCCTCGAGCGCGGCAACGGCGCGACTCGCCAACGCGCCGTCTACCGGCGGACCGGACGTCTGGAGGACGTCGTGGACATGCTCGTCGCGGAGACCGCCCGGGGCACCTGAACGCCGGTCTGGAAGACCTACCCCGAAGGTTCTACCGTGCTACGAGGGCCTCCCGGATAAGTATCGCCTCATCGCATGTTAGCGCGGAGCCGTCGCAGACGAACGCCGGGGGCACAACAGACGCCGAACCGGTGATACTCGGGTAGTACGCAGGTCCTGCGAAGGCGTGCTTAACGAGGTCTTAAAAGATCTGCCAGATCAGGATGGCTAGGAGCGCCAGGACGATCAGGGTAGAGACGAGCACCATGCGCCGACGGCGGGCGAGCGTGCCGAACTTGTCATGCGAGATGTTGGAGGGCGGGGCCACCGGTCTGTGTGTCAGGGTTCTGCTCACGGCACCATTCGGTGCGCCTCTGCCCCCCGGTGCTACCAGGCTTCTACCGTTGTGGCCGGGGAGAGACAGACGTCCCTCGCGCCCGTGCTCCAGCTCCGGGTAGTCGAGGACTGCCCTGCGTGGCAGCCCGTTTATTGCCATCACGTCGCCCATCATTTCGGCCAGGTTTGAGACGGCGGAGATCAGGAGACTTTGGCGCGCGAGGACGAGGCGGAGAGCATGGGCGTTGGGAGAGTCGTAGGCGGGCTCGACAGGTTTGCGTGACTCTAACCTCGAACTCTCTAACACCTCCGTGAGCTTGTCGAGGCGTTCTGTAACGCGGGCAAGCTCCGCACCTTCCCCCTGCTTGAGCTTGGTACGTATCGCCTCGGTGCCGAAACCACCGTCGTGAAGCTCGCGAACCATGCGAACCTTGCCGACGGACGCCTCGGGGACGAAGATCCTCCCCGACCGTCGCGAGAAGGGGATGGAGTACTCCTTGAGGTAACGGTAAACGGTAGGTCGTGGTATCCCAAGCTCAACGCTGACTTCGTCGACGGTGTAGATCAAGCCCCCCTCCCGTTTATCACGAAGATATTTTCGCGGTTTTTCACCCGCGTACGCGTATCCTAGCACAACGTCAGAACACCCTGGTAGCAAGCCTCCTACCGCTTGATCCGGCATACATAAAGCTTTTTATAAGGGAAGATAAGAACAGAGCTATCGACATGCCGCGTTACTCGTACTCGACCTATTTATCACCGGCTGATAAAGCGCGAAAAGCTCTTGAACGACCGGGGAAGGATCCCGATACTCCCTGAACGAAAAGCTTAACGTTGGATTACAGGTAAACGCTGATGGAGGGGTATACGTGTTTCGCAGGTTATTGGTGTTGTTGTGGGTTCCGGTCGTGATGTTGGCTTGTCTTGCTTTTACAAGCGAGCGTGCGGATGCCGAGGAGGCGTTGGCTTCCTGGTACGGTCCGGGCTTCTCGGGTTTGCCCACGGCGTCTGGTGAACCGTACGACCCATATGGGATGACGGCTGCACACAAGACGATGCCGCTCGGGACGGAGCTTCTGGTCAGCTATGGGGGTAGCTCGGTCGAGGTGACGGTCAACGATCGTGGGCCGTACGCTGGGGAGCGCGAGTTGGATCTCTCGCAGGGCGCGGCTCAAACTCTGGGTCTTACCGAGGTGGGCGTGGACTACGTCGACTACACCTGGACCGACCCATACGCAGCCGCTCCACAGAATGTCTTGACGAGCCAGTACGCCTCGACGGGTCAGGAGTCCTACAGCAGCGTCTCCGCCACCCAGTACTCCACGGAGAATGAGAACGCCTTCTCGGATCCGTATGCGGTCGTCGAACAGTACCCGCAGATTGCAGCTACCGCCGAGCCCGTGAGCGCGGCGCCTGCAGATTACTCATCAAGTGCGGTCGCAGGTGATGTAAGCGGTTCCATAATCGTGGTGAGTCCTGGGGAAACGTTGTCTGGTGTCGCCGCCGAGACGGGTGTCACCGAGTACTATCTCGCTTCCCGCAACGCGATCGGCGACCCGAACTTTATCTACGCCGGACAGGTGCTCTACTACTGAGCCTGCGCGACGTCGCGAATTGGGGTGTGGATTTTCGTCACCATTGACCCTCCCGTTTTGCACGGCCGCTGAAAGACCGGGACGGTAAGAGGCGCCCCAACTGGAAGGGGCGTTCCCTCAACCGGAGCATGTATCGCACACGCGGTGGCCATGACGGATGTTCTGCATAATGGAGCCGTTGGCTTTTCTATATGCGAGTGGGTAGGTGCGTTTGTCTGGCTGGAGCGACGTTGCGGTAGGGGTTGGTCGGGCGCTCGAGGAGCGGTTCGACGAGCTGAAGTTGTGGGTGCGGCGGCGATACGGTTGGATAGCGCCCCCCGAGGTGCTGACGTATCGGGGGCACGGCACCCAGAAGACGTTGTTTCTGAAGGGCCGCGTCCTGGAGGCCAAGGGGCTCACCCGGTCGAGCTCTACGGACACGATCCGGACCAACCTGCGCAACATGGCGAGGAGGTTCCTGAGCGCTGAGGTCTCATCCGCCCGACTTAGGGCCCGCTACGCGGATCAGGAGGTCCCGGTCGTCACCGACGAGGAAGGGTTCTTCGACGTCCGGTTCGATCTCGCCGACCCGCCCGACAAAGGGGTGGACTGGCACCCGGTCGAGGTCGAGCTCTTGGGGGCGAGCGGGGTAGGCGCTCGGGCCATGGGGAGCGTGCTAGTCCCGAACGGGGCCCGATTCGGGGTCATAAGCGACCTGGACGACACCGTGATTCAAACCGGCGTCACGAGCTTCCTCAAGATGCTGCGCACGGCGCTTTTGCACAATGCCCACACGCGCCTACCCTTTGAGGGGGTCACCCACTTCTACCGGGCCTTGCAGGCGGGCGGGAACCCTATTTTCTACGTGTCCAGCAGCCCGTGGAACCTCTACGATCTTCTGGAGGACTTCCTCGATGTGCACGGGGTGCCGGCGGGCCCGCTCTTCCTCAAGGACTGGAGCCCCACGGCTCTCAGGGGCCACGAGCAGCACAAGCTCGGCATCATACGTACGCTCCTCGCCACCTACCCGAGCCTGCCGTTCGTCCTCGTCGGCGACTCGGGCGAGCAGGACCCGGAGATCTACCGGACCGTCGTCCGCGAGCACCCGGGGCGCATCGCCGCCATCTACATCCGCGACGTGACCAACAGGGAGCGCGACGTAGTCGTACACGCCATCGCCCGACAGGTGCGCTCGTTCGGCGTGGAGATGCTGCCGGTCTCCAACACGGCAGCGGCGGCCGAGCACGCGGCGAGTCGCGGCCTCATCTCCCCCGAAAGCCTCCCCGACCTACGACGCGCTGGCGGTTGAAGGACGGTCTTCGTCGGGTGTCCGCCATACGCCCGGCTGTGCTTCGGGGCTTGCCGATCAATCTGGCTTTTACCTCGTGTAAGATGTTTGTTACACGAACGTTAAACTAGTGAGGTTTGTGTGAGCGCTGAAAAGCTGGTCGAGCCGGAGCAGTCGGGGGAGGACGCCCGCGCGAGAGTTGATCGAGCTGTTGCAGGAGCTGCGGGTGGTGCTGCCCGGGGTGCAGGTCCTCTTCGCTTTCTTGCTGACGGTTCCGTTCGCGGAAGGCTTCAAAGACGTCGGGCCTTTGCAGCAGAAGATCTTCTTTGGGACGCTGGTGTGTACGGCGCTCTCGGCCGGTCTGCTTATCGCGCCATCCGTCCATCACCGGATGCTTTGGCGCAAGCAGGCTAGAGAGCAACGGCTCCAGGCGGCGAACCGGCTCGCGATCGCGGGCATGGTGCTCCTCGTGCCTGCCATGGTAGGCGTAATCTTCGTGGTAACGGACATCCTCTTCGACTCCGTCCTCGCATCCCTTGCGACCGCCGCCGTGACGGC
>JADDPY010000498.1 GCA_016781635.1 Rubrobacter sp. | reverse complement strand
CTTGAGCGGGGTGTCGTGATCCTTTGAGGCTCGTGGCCTCGACATGCTGGTGGTTCCTACACCGTCCAGCTGAAGAGGCCACGAGCCATGTCCGACCGTACGACGTTGTTGTTCGCGCTGCCCGCGTTCCGGGTGCTGGAGGTGTCACTCGAGCCCGGCGGCGGCCGTCGGGTGCTGGTGGAGAGCCCGCGACCGAGGGCGGCTGCCCCGCGTGCGGTGTGCTGTCCGGGCGGATCAAGGACCGACCGACGAGCCGGATCAGGGACCTGCCGCACGGACAGGTGCCGCTGCAGGTGTGGGTCCGCAAGCGCCGGTTCCTCTGCGCCGAGAAGGCGTGTGCGCGGCGGTCGTTCACCGAGACCAGCGGCGAGCTGCCGGCCCGGTCGCGCCTGACGACCCGGCTGCGGACGAGGATCAGCGCGGCGGTGAGCACGACGAACCGAGCGATGAGCGAGGTCGGCAAGGACTACGGCGTCGCCTGGTGGACCGTGCACCGAGTGCTGGTCGCTGCGGCCGTGGACGTCCTGGGACCGGCCGAGCCGACGACGACGATCGGGATCGATGAGACCCGAGCCCGTAGCGTCCGCTGGCTGCTGCACGAGGTCGGCTGGCGCCGCAGCGACCCGTGGATGACCTCCATCGTCGACCTGAACCCAGCCAGCCGCGGCGGCATCATCGGCCTGGCACCCGGCCGGTCCGGAGCGTGCGTCGAAGGCTGGCTTGCGCTACAGAGCAGCGCCTTCCGCGCCGCGGTGCAGGTCGTGGCGATCGACCCGTCAGCGCCCTACGCGGCCGGGATCCGCAGGGCGTTGCCGCACGCCCGGATCGTGCTGGACCACTTCCACCTCGTCATGCTCGCCAACCAGGCCCTGACCGACGTCCGGCAACGGGTCGCGCACGAACAGCACGACCGACGAGGCCGCAAGACCGACCAGGCCTGGGCCCACCGCCGGCTGCTGCTGCGCGCCGGCGACACCCTCAGCCCCGCCGCGCTGCGGCGGCTCACGACGGTCCTGACCACCGACGACCCGTCCGGGCAGCTCAGCGCCGCCTGGGCCGTCAAGGAGCTGCTACGTCAGCTGCTGCAAGCGCACGGCCCCACCCGCTACAGCCGG
>JADDPY010000352.1 GCA_016781635.1 Rubrobacter sp. | reverse complement strand
CCGGCCAGGTAGTCGACGCCGAGGGCCAGCACGGCGGTCAGGACGGAGCCCGTGATCAGGATCGACTCCCGGCTCGTCTTGATCCCGGTGTTGATGATGTCGCCCATCCCGCCGGCGTTGATGAACGTCGCCAGCGTCGCCGTGCCGACCACGATTATGAGCGCGGTCCGTATCCCGGCGAGCATGATCGGGACGGCGAGCGGCAGCTCGATGCGGAAGAGCACCGCGTTCTTCGTCATCCCCATGCCGCGGGCGGACTCGACGGTGGCCCGGTCTACCTGCTGTATCCCGACCATCGTGTTCGTCAGGATCGGCAGGAACGCGTAGAGGACGAGGCCAAAGACCGCGACCCTGAAGCCGGACTCGCCGAGGAGCAGCACGATCAGGACGAGCACGCCGATGGCCGGTATCGCCTGCCCGGTGCTCCCCACGGCGGTCACGTAAGGCGTCAGCCAGCGCAGCGCGGGCCGGGTCAGCATCACCCCGGCGGCGACCGCGAGCACCACCACGATCAGGGTCGCGACCAGCGTGATCTGTAGGTGCTGGAAGAGCCTGCTCGCGATGACCTCGGCGTTTAAGGAGCGTCGCTCTATGCTGTCCAGCTCCAGGCTCCCCACCCACAGGTACAGCCCGAGGCACACGAGCCCCAGGATGAGCGGCATCGTGAGGTAACGCGCCAGCTTCCACGCCCGCGACGGACCATTGTGCCCCATCGACCCGTCGGCTGGTAACGGCAGATCGGGGAACGTGCCCGGCTGCGGCGCCCCGGCGGGCTGCGTCTCCTTCTGCGGGCTCCTCACGCCCCGCCCCGCGCCGGCTGACCCTCGTTGTGGGGCCGCATGGTTTCTATCGCGGCCAGGACGCGTTCAAAGTCGACCACGCCCAGGTATCGGCTGCGCTCGTCCACCACGATCGCCGAGCCCTTATAAGAGGTGATCATGGTGTCCAGGGTGTCGTAAAGGCTGGAGCTCTCCTCGACGATGGCGACCGCCGGCCACCCGGCGCTCGCTAGTGGGACGCTATCCAGAGCCACGTCGTCGGCGCCGACCCACCGCTTGGGCCTCTCCTGCCCGTCGAGCAGAAGCACGTATTCCTTCCCGCTCCGGCGCAGCTTTTCCCGCACTACGTCGTGACTGTTCGAGAGCCTCGCCACCGGCCAGTCGGCCATTTCTATGTCCCGGACGCGGCTCAAGCTGAGGCGCTTGAGGGAAGCCCCGGAGCCGATGAAGTCCTCGACGTAGGCGTCGGCCGGGTCGGTCAGGATGCGCTCGGGCGTGTCGTACTGGGCGATGGCGCTGCGGTCGCGCAGGATGGCGATGCGATCGCCCATCTTTATCGCCTCGTCGATGTCGTGCGTGACGAAGACTATGGTCTTCTTGATCTCGCTCTGCAGCCGCAGGAACTCGTCCTGAAGCCTCTCGCGGTTTATCGGGTCGACCGCCCCGAACGGCTCGTCCATGAGCATAATCGGCGGGTCGGCCGCGAGCGCCCGCGCCACCCCGATCCTCTGGCGCTGACCGCCCGAGAGCTCTTTCGGGTAACGTCCGCGGTACGACTTCTCGATGCCGACGGTCTCCAGGAGCTCGTCTATCCTCTCGGAGATGCGCTTCTTGTCCCAGCCGAGCATCCGGGGGACGGTCGCGATGTTGTCGGCGATGGTCATGTGCGGGAAGAGCCCGATCTGCTGGATGACGTAACCGATGCGGCGCCGGAGCTTGTCCGGATCGGCTTGCGTCACGTCCTCGCCTTCTATAAAGATCCTGCCCGACGTCGGCTCGATGATCCGGTTGATCATCTTCATCGTCGTGGTCTTACCGCAACCGGACGGGCCCACGAAGACGACGATCTCGCCCTCGTAGATCTCCATCGAGAGCCTCTCGACCGCGGGCTCGCTCTGCCCCGGGAAGGTCTTGGAGAGGTTCTCCAGCCTGATCATGGCTTCTCCTCTACCGCCGGAGCTTCTTCCGTTAACGTTCGTACCGTTTATCAACTTATCCCCCTAGAGGTAGTCAGCCTGCCGAGTAGCACGAATGCCGCTTCGAAGATGAGCGCGAGCAGAACGATGCCCAATACTCCCCCCAACACCAGGTTGAGGGCGTTCGCGCCCCCTATTCTGCTGAGGCCGGAGAAGATGTCCCCTCCGAGCCCCGGTCCATTCACGTAAGCCGCGATGGCCGCGATGCCCAGGATAAGCAGCGCCGAGACCCGGATGCCCGCGAGTATCACCGGCCAGGCGAGCGGCAGCTCTATCTTCGTCAACTGCTGCCAGTTGCTAAAACCCATCCCCTTCGCACTCTCCGTGACCGCCGGGTCCACGGAGCGCAACCCGACGATCGTGTTCCTCAAAATCGAGAGCACCGCGTAGGCCGAGAGCGCCACCACCGTCGGCGTGTAACCGAGCCCGAGCACCGGGATCAGGAGCCCGAACAAAGCGAACGACGGTATCGTCAGGACCGCCGACGCGACCGCCAGCACCGTCTGCGCCGCAGCCGGCCTCCGGTACGTCAACACCCCGAGCGTAACCCCGATCAAAGCCGCTATCGCCAGCGAGAGCAACACTACCTCGGCGTGCTCGACGGAGGTCTCCAGCAAGTTGTCCCAGCGCGAAGCTAGGTACTCGACGAAACTCACGAGGCCACCGGCATTCCCGACCGAACATGCAAAACCATGCTAGCTCCCGCCCGAGACCCCGCTCCCGGCGTATGTCCCGGAGGACCGGACAAACGAGACGACACGACACGCAAAGCTACTGCCATCAACAAGATATGCTTAATCCTTTCCACCCGTTTTTAGGTGTTTACACCAGGATACAATGGTAAATGATTTCACATAAGCAACGGTTAGTCAACAAGGATGTTTTTGAAGTGATGTTTCCGGTGGCATCTTCGTCCGCCCATAGCCCGGTCACGGGTTCTTTGCGGGTGTAGACTTTTGGGAGGGTCGGTATAACCCCGTGAGTCGTCGAAGAGGCGTAGAATCCTGGAGGAAGGGCCGATGAACGAGCGTTTGCGGAGGTTGTCGGAGGCGGGTCAGAGCGTTTGGATCGACTATCTCTCGCGTGACTCCATAAAAGGCGGCGAGCTTTCGGGCATGATCGAGGGTGGCGTCGCGGGGGTCACGTCGAACCCCACGATCTTTCAGAAGGCCATCGCCGACTCCGAGCTCTACGACGAGCAGCTCAGGGAGCTTTTGGAAGACGAAGACGATCCCAAGGAGCTCTTCCTCGGTCTCGCGAGCCAGGACATCAGGGACGCGTGCGACCTTTTGATGCCCGTCTTCGAGGGGACGAACCGGCTCGACGGCTTCGTCTCGCTGGAAGTCTCGCCGGACATCGCGTACGACACCGCGGCGACCTTTGAGGAGGCCAAGCGTCTGCACGCGATGGTCGACCGGCCGAACCTCATGGTGAAGATACCGGCGACCGAGCCCGGGCTCGCGGCAATAGAAGATATGATCGCCGCCGGCAACTCCATAAACGTCACCCTGATCTTCTCGCTACCGCGCTACCGCGCCGTCGCCAACGCCTACGTCCGCGGTCTCCAACGCCTCGTCGCCGGCGGCGGCGACCCGTCGGGCGTTGCGAGCGTGGCGAGCTTCTTTGTCTCCCGCGTCGACGCCGAGGCCGACAAGCGCCTCGACGAGATCGGTGGACACGACGACCTCAAGGGCCGCCTCGCGATAGCGAACGCCAAGCTCGCCTACGCAGCCTTCGAGGAGATCTTCTCGGGCGAAGACTGGGACTTCCTCCAGTCCAAGGGCGCCACAAAGCAGCGCCCCCTCTGGGCTTCGACCTCCACGAAGAACCCGGAGTACAAGGACACGATCTACGTCGACAACCTCGTCGGTCCCGACACCGTGAACACCATGCCCGCCTCCACCCTGGAAGCCTTCATGGATCACGGCGAGATAAACCCGAACGCCATACAGGAGGGCCTCGATGAGGCACGTAAGCTCATCGACGAGCTCCGCGAGGCCGGCGTCGACTACCGCTCGGTCGTCGAGGTCCTGGAGCAGGAAGGCGTCCAGAAGTTCGCCGACTCGTTCGACGAGCTCCTGGAGGTCATAGGGAACAAGAGCCGCGAGGTGAAAGGCCAGTCGGCCGGCCAGCCTGTGGGCTAGTCGGCGAAAAGAAGAAACTGGCAGGACGAAATCCGCTAGAAATGGCACTCTGATAGGTCGACTAGCTTTACGCGCATAGGGAGGAATACGTGGACGTAGGTTTTTATGGTTTGGGTAGGATGGGCGCGAACATGTCGCGGCGCCTGGTAAAGAACGGCGAGCACCGGGTCGTCGCCGGCAACCGTTCGCCGGGATCGGTGGACGAGGTCGTCAAGGACGGGGCCGAGGGGGCCTACTCCATGCAAGAACTCGTCGAGAAGCTCTCCGGGGACGGCCCGCGCGCCATCACCGTGATGGTTCCGGCCGGCGACCCGACCGAGCAGGCGTTGCTCCAACTCGCCGACTTGATGGACGAGGGCGACATCCTCATCGACGGCGGTAACTCGTACTTCAGGGACTCCGTCCGCCGCTCGGAGATGCTGCGCGAGAAGGGCATACGCTTTCTAGATCAGGGGACGAGCGGGGGCGTGTGGGGTCTCGAGGTCGGCTACTGCCTCATGGTCGGTGGGGATTCGAGCGCCTTCGAGCACGTCGAGCCCGCGCTCAAGACCCTCGCGCCGCCGAACGGGTACGCCTACCTCGGCGAGGCCGGGGCCGGGCACTTCACGAAGATGGTCCACAACGGGGTCGAGTACGGGATGATGCAGGCCTACGCCGAGGGGTTCGAGATCCTGGAGAAGAGCCAGTACGACTTTGATCTCCGCGCCGTCTCCAGCCTCTGGAACCAGGGGAGCGTCGTCAGAAGCTGGCTGCTGGAGCTCGCCGAGAACGCCTTCGAGCAGGACGGCCACCTCGACAGCGTCCGGGGCTACGCCGAGGACTCGGGCGAGGGCCGCTGGACGATCCTCGAGGCCATAAACGAGGACGTCCCGGCACACGTAATTTCGGCCTCGCT
>JADDPY010000570.1 GCA_016781635.1 Rubrobacter sp. | reverse complement strand
ATCACCAAAACCGGCCAAGATCCAATTCTACATCGGCGCTAACACCGAGCGATATCAAGGCGATCCTGATCCTCGTTCACGACCGCCCCATCGCTACATACGGCCTGGTAAACCGCACGGGACGATTGGATCAGTATCCTCATAACAGGCCAGAGGCTACACTGAGGCCAAGCGATGGATTGCGGCAAGCTGCTTACGGAGATACTGAGTAGCGGGATGGTCGCGAGCAAGGCGCCGGGTGAAGATCGCTAATGCTCGCTCGAAGTACGATCGTGCCTGCCGGGTGTCTCCCTCGCGCAGGAGCAGCTGACCGTAGGCGTGGAAGCTTTCGGCGGTGCCGGGATGGTCCTCCCCCAGCTGCCGCAGCCGTATGCCCAAGGCCCGCTCCACATACGGCCGCGCTTCATCCAAAGCGCCCTGCGCGAGCATCAACAACCCCAGGTTATTGAGCGTTCGGGCCATGCAGGGATGCCCAGCTCCGAGTGTACGCTCGACAATCACCAGCGCATGCTCCAGGTGAGCCCGTGCTTCAGCAAAGGCTCCTTGATCGCGCAGGAGACAGCCGAGGGAGTCGAAGAGATACGCGGCTTCAAAGTGATCCGTCCCAACCGTTGCCGCTGCGATCTCAAGCGCGCGCTCCAGACTGCCACGGGCCTGCTCGTCATCGCCGCACGCATGCTGCACCCGGGCCAGATTCCACAAGCTCTCCGCGATGTCATAATGATGTTCACCAAACAGGGCCGCGCGCATGTCGAGCGCCAGCCAATGGTACTCCAGCGCTTCGGTATACGCGCCGTACAGGTAGCGCGCCTCACCGAGATTGTTCAGGGTCTGCCCTGTGCTCATATGCGGCGCAGGCAGCAGCTGCTGGCGAAGCTTGAGCGCGAGCTTCAGGTAGCGCCGCGCCTGAGTGTATCGGCCCTGGAGCAGACAAAAATAGCCAAGATTATTC
>JADDPY010000096.1 GCA_016781635.1 Rubrobacter sp. | reverse complement strand
CCCCTCCGCTTCTTCCCGCTCTTCGCGGTGCTGCTCGTCGAGCTCTTCCATGTCCAGGTAGCGTCTGCCCGTCACCCAATCCTCCGACTGCTCGACGCACAGCGCCGTCTCCAGACGCAGGCACGACTCTCGGTTGGGGAAAACCCTCACCACTCTCGTGCGACGCTTTATCTCCTGGTTGAACCTCTCTTGCCCATTCGTGGTGCGGATGCGCCGGCGGTGGGGCTCGGGGAAGGCCCCAGGCAACTCAGGCACTCCTCCACGTGCTCCTCGACGTGCTCGGCTACCTTCTCGCGGCCCTTCCCTCGCCACTTCCCGGCCACGGACGCCGCCAGCCCGAGCGCCATCTCCCTCTCGGGCGCCGCGAAGAGCGCCTTGAGGTCCAAGGCGAGTTCCTTGCGTTTGGCGAACGAGACTATCCCGAGGAGGTTCCTCGCGTAGTGAACCTGGCACCTCTGGTGGGCGGCCCCCTGGAAGTGGCGAGCGATCGCCGCCTTCAGGCCCTCGTGCTCGTCGGAGACCACGAGATCCACCCCCTTCAGCCCCCGCGACCCTTCAGGGAGCGGAACAACTCCTCCTGGTAGGTGGCCTCGCTCTCGGTGTCGGCCACCTCCATGGCAAGGATCTCGCGCATCCCGTCGTCCCTCACCGCCGAGACGATCAAGACCCCCTGACTCACCACCCGAGCGTCCACCCTCGCGCCTTCTCTCTCATAGCGGGCATCGACGAAAAGGTAGGGGTATGCCTCGGCCTCCAGCCGGCGTTCCCTCCACGCTTCGAGCTGCGCGTCCAACCCTCCGGCTAAAGAGCAGACGAGGCTCTTTGAGAAGGAGGTGCTCTACATGTCTCCCCGAGCTCCGCAACTCTTCGGTCATCGCTCTACCTCTCTTCCGTCGTCTCCGCCGCGCACCATGGGGGCGAAACCCGTGTCGGAGATGTTCTAGATCTCCAATCCCAGGCGATCGTTGACCCCCAGCACCAGGGGACCCCGCTTCTCGTCCACGACTACACCTACCTCCGAGTAGCCGAGCTTCGATGCCTTACGACAGTGTGCCTCCTGCTATGCAGGGACACCTCGACCCCGGTGAGCTTCTCACCCGTATCCGGGTGCCGCTCAGTCGGTTCACGGTCGGCGTTGGCCCGC
>JADDPY010000563.1 GCA_016781635.1 Rubrobacter sp. | reverse complement strand
TGTGCTGGTGGCCGGGACTTATATTCTCCAGCTGTACGCCGGCGGGACGGTGCAGCTGAACCGGGTCTTCCACGTCCTCGCGCCTCTCCCCCACCAACCCGACTTCGATGCCCGTCTCTTCGTATACCTCGCGCACTGCCGCGTCGTCGGGGAGCTCATTTTCTTCTATGTGGCCGCCGGGCGGGAGCCACATCCCGAGCTTGCGGTGGAGGTGAAGAAGTACTTTCCCACGCCATACGACAAAGACCGCGACCGTGAAATGCCTGCCCGTGTGCTCTTCCATCATGCAAGGGTACACCAGCACGTTCCTGGGTACGCCATTACAGATCCTGGGGGCTTGTACCCTAATATCCCATCACAAGCTTACCTGCGAGGAAGGAGCACGCGATGTTTGGGTCACCAGAGGAGGCCTTCAGACGCGCCGACGAGACGCCGGACGAGGAGTTCTACCGGGCGCCCCGGCTCGTCACACATATAGACGACCGCGCCATCGCCGCCGTTACGCAACTCTACCGGGAGCACTTCCCGCCGAACGGGGCGATCCTGGACCTCATGAGTAGCTGGGTTTCGCACCTGCCGCCGGAGGTCGCCTACCGTCGTGTCGTGGGCCTGGGGATGAATGAGGAAGAACTACGGCGCAACCCCAGGCTCGATGAGTACATGGCGCAGAACCTCAATGAGTACCCGAAGCTCCCGTTCGACGATGGGGAGTTCGACGGCATAGGTATCTGCGTCTCCGTGGATTATCTGACCGATCCTATAGCCGTGCTGCGCGAAGCGGGACGGGTCTTGAAGGCCGGCTCGTCGATAGTGATTACGTTTTCGAATCGTTGCTTTCCCGAAAAGGCCGTAGCCATCTGGCATCAGCTGGACGACCAGGGGCACATGCGGCTGGTCGAAAGCTACCTGCGAGAAGCCGGCAACTTCGCCAACATACGCAGCCTCGACCGCAGCCCTCGGCGCATGTTTTCCGACCCGCTCTACGCTGTGGTCGGCGAGGGCACAGGTTTCCACAAGCAAGGAGGTTGAGACATGGCGAAGACGAAGAAGGATTACGAGGAGAAATACACCGATCCCGAGCTCCGGGAGAAGCTAAAAGAGGAGATCAAGCAGTCCGACAAGGGCGGCAATTCTGGCCAGTGGTCGGCCCGCAAGGCGCAGCTTCTGGCCCGGGAGTACGAGAAGCAGGGCGGCGGCTACAAGGGCGAGAAGGACACGGCCCAGAAGCACCTCGCGGAGTGGACCGAGGAGGAGTGGCAGACGAAGGAGGGCGACGCGAACGCCCGCCAGGAAGACGTCGAGACCAAGCGCTATCTCCCGAAGAAGGCCTGGGAGAACATGAGCGAGGAGGAGAGAGAGGAGACCGAACGCAAGAAGCGCGAGGGCTCCAGGCAGGGCAAGCAGTACGTAGGCAACACGGATGAAGCCAAGAAGGCTCGCGCCGAGGCGCAGGGGGAAGCTCCCATCCAGGGCTACGACGACATGAGCGTGGGTGAGGCTAAGGAGAAGCTCGAGGGGCTTTCGAGAGGCGAGTTGGAGAAGGTCCGCTCCTACGAGCGTGAGAACAAGGTTCGCAAGACCCTGATGCGCTGGCTGGACGCGAAGATCGAGGCCTAGGGGCCACTACACTTCAAGACGAGATGACAGACACCATGGTTCGTCCGGAGAAGGCCCTGCGGCCCCACGTTTCCCGCCTTCAATTGGAGGGGGCGGACGGCGACCACAGCCCCTAATCGTCGAAGTACTCAGAAGGGGAGGCTCTATCTTACGGGGTTCCTCCCTCGCTTCGGGTCAGCCCAAGCGAGGTTTTACGGCCATGGGTCGGCATGGCCGGCTCATCGGAGAACGGCAGCAGCTAAACTAGCGCAGGTGAAGATCTACGGTCTGGATTTTACGAGCGCCCCGAGCCGGAGAAAGCCCCTGATCCTGGTTGGCTGCACGCTACAAGGGGGAAACTTGCAACCGGAAACCTCCGAAACGTTCACGGGTTTCGAGGAACTCGAGGCTTTTCTGACGGGCGGTGGACCGTGGGTGTGCGGGATGGACTTCCCCTTCGGACAGCCGCGCGACCTGGTCGAAGCGCTGGGCTGGCCGGCATCCTGGGAGGGTTACGTCGGTAAGGTCTCCCGCCTGTCAAAGGACGAGTTCGAGGACGCCATCAAAGCGGATATGGCTTCCAGGCCCCCGGGGTCGAAGTTTCGTTACAGGCTCGCGGACCGGCGCTCCCGTTCGACCAGCGCGATGAGGCTCTTCCGGGTGCCGGTCGGGAAGATGTTCTACCGTGGCGCCCCTCTGCTACTGCGCTCGGGCCTGAACATCGAGCCGTGCCGCCGCACCGGGAGCGAGCGCGTGGCGGTCGAGGCGTACCCCGCCGTGGTCGCCCGCCGTTTTCTGGCGAAGAGGGGCTACAAGAGCGACGAGCGCAAAAAGCAGACGGGCGCGCACACGGAAGCGCGCGAGGAGCTCGTCGCCGGTCTCGGGTCGGAAGTCCTCAAGGAGGCCTACGGGTTTACGGTCGAGGTTGACGAGGCGTGGCGGGAGAAGCTCGTCGCGGACCCGATGGCCGACGAGCTCGACTCGCTGTTGTGCGCGGTGCAGGCGGCGTGGTCTTACACGAAGAGGGACGAGGGGTGGGGTGTGCCGGAGGAGTGCGACCGGGATGAGGGTTGGATCCTGGACCCCAAACTGCTCGTCCAGGATTAGGAGGCAAACTTGCCCTACGGGGAGAAGTTCGACAGCGCGCTACTCTACGCAGCCCAGTTGCATCGTTATCAGGAGCGCAAGGGCTCCGGCGTCCCGTACGTTACGCACCTCCTGGCGGTGGCCTCCATCGTCGGGGAGAACGACGGGACGGAGGACGAAGTCGTCGCGGCACTCCTCCACGACGCCCCCGAGGACATGGGCGGCGAGGAGCGCCTGGCGGACATCCGAAAGCGCTACGGAGACACCGTCGCCGGTATAGTCGAAGGTTGCACGGACACATACGAGGACCCGAAGCCCGCGTGGCGTCCGCGCAAGGAGCGATACATCGCGCACGTCGCCGAAGCCCCCCGCTCCGTGCGGCTCGTCTCGGCAGCGGACAAGCTGCACAACGCCCGGTCCATCCTCGCCGACCTGCGCGACATAGGCGAAGAGCTCTGGGGCCGCTTCACCGGCGGCAAGGATGGGACACTGTGGTATTACCGGGCCCTCACCGACGCTTACAAGAAGGCCGGGAACGACCCGGTGGTCGAAGAGCTCGACCGGGTGGTCGGTGAGATCGAAACTTTAGCGAAACGAAGGTAGGAGGACCAGGATGCGTAACGGGGTTCTGAGGTTGGGGATCTTGGGGGCGGCCAGGATCGCCCTCGGCGGCATCATCCCGGCGGCCGAACGCGCCGAAGGGGTAGAGGTGGCGGCGGTCGCCACCCGGGGCGGCGAGAAGGGGGTCGCGGTGCGCGAGCTCGTCCCCGACGCCGAGGTCTTCGACGACTACGCATCCCTTCTCGAGAGTGCGCAGATCGACGCGGTCTACGTGCCGCTCCCCAACTCCATGCACGTCGAGTGGACGACGAAGGCGCTGGAGGCCGGAAAGCACGTCCTCTGCGAGAAGCCTTTCTCGCTCGACGCCGATGGAGCCCGGCGGACGGTCGAGATGGCGAGGGAGAAGAACCTCGCGCTCATGGAAGGCTTCATGTACCGGTTCCACCCTCAGACGTCCCGGCTCGCGGAGATCCTGAGGTCGGGGGCCATCGGGGAGGTCCGACACGCCGTCGCGGAGTTCGGGCACCGCCTCGACGACCCCGAGGACGTGCGGGGGGTAGGCTCTCTGGGCGGCGGCTCCCTGGGAGACGTCGGCTGCTACTGCGTGAGCGGCCTGAGGCTGGCGTTCGGCTCGGAGCCGGTACGCGCAACCGCCTTCGGCAGGTTCGACGAATGGGGCGCGGACCGGGACCTCGGCGGGGTCCTTGAGTTCGCGGGGGGCGTGGGACTCGTCTCCTGCAGCATCTCCTCCTCCCGGCGCGAGCGGCTCGAGATCGTCGGGACGAACGGTAGGATCACGCTGAGTACCCCGTTCCGGGCGGATAAGATCGGCGGGGAATTGGAAGCTTGCTACGGCACCGACCTCGACGCCGAGAGCTTCGAGACCGGAGACCCGTACAAGAAAGAGTTGGAGGAGTTCACCCGCGCGATCCGCGATGGTCGCGACCCCGTCGTAGGGCCGGACGAGATCCTCGGTAACGCCCGTGCCCTCGACGCACTCCTCCGCTCCGCCCGCTCCGACGGGACCCCGCAGGAGGTCTAGGAGATCGGGTAGAGCCCCAGGCCGAGGCGCGGGGAGCCCTCGTCGTCCCGGCGAGCTTCCACGCGCCAGCGGCGCTCGGTCAGGTTGCAGACCGACCCCGGCCCCTCCTCGCAGGTACCCACCCGCAGCAACACGTCGAGGGTCCCTTCGACGCCGGTAAGGTCGAGGTTCGCCCGTACTGGAAGCTCCTCCCCGGTGAAGAGCAGATCCCGACTCGAAAACAGCTCGTCGGAGTGGATGGAGAGCTGTACCGGCGGGCCGAGCGAGGGGTCCAGCTTCTGCCCCCCGGGGATTGCTAGAGTCGCGCTCAACTCCACCGTGCCCGCGAGCTCGACCGGCCCTATCTTCTGAGCTACGGGCCCTTCCGCCATTACGAGCGCCGGCGGCAGAAGCCCACGGAGCTCGAACGGCCGCACTTCGCCATCCTCCCCCACCCGAACGAGGCGGTGGTTGTTCGTATCGGCGACGAGCAGCACACCATTACCGAGCACCGACGCCCCCGAGGGCTCGCTCAAGCCGTCGCGCACGAGGGTCGACAGCTCTTCTCTCTCTACGTCGTAACGCCGAAGGGCGGAATTGTAGGTATCGCAGACGACGGGGCCCCTGGGCGTCGCGACCACGCCCAGGGGATGCTGCAGGAGGGCATCCTCCGCGGGTCCATCCTCGTAGCCGAAGTCGAAAAGGCCGGTCCCGACCGCCGTGAAGACGCGTCCCGCGCGGTCGAGGTAGCGCAGGGAGGAGGTCTCCGAGTCCACGAACCACAGCTTCTCGCC
>JADDPY010000248.1 GCA_016781635.1 Rubrobacter sp. | reverse complement strand
CCGTACGCCCGAAAGAGCAATACGAGGCCCTGCAAGCAGCGCGGGAGCGAGAAGGGACCGCCGAGTTCAAGGCGCAGTACACCAGGCGCGCCGGGATAGAGGGCACCATCTCACGGGCGGTGAGGACCTGTGAGGTGCGGCGCTCCAGGTATGTCGGGCTAACCAAGACCCATCTCCACCACCTCCTGAGCGCCACCTCTTTGAGTTTTCTGCGAGTAGGAGAGTGGTTGATGGGGATGCCCGAACCCAAGACCAGGCGTTCGCCGTTCGCCCGGCTGATGGCCGGACCTCTCGCTGCGTGAGGAATTCGCCATCAGTATCACTTTTGGTGAAACGGAGATACGAGGTCTCCGCGCGAGCCTCGGAGTGGCCGTGGAGGGCCGTCAAGCGGTAGCGAAACGCCTACAACGCACCGAAAACGGCCCCCGGCGGGGGCATCCAGGCCCGTTACGACCGCTTATCACCAAGAAGCGGAGTACGAGTAGCATCCGGACAGGATCGTCCGTCGACGGTTTTACATGCCGGACTCTGGAACCACGAGTTCGTACTCGTCGATCTCCGCGGGATCTCGCAGGGGACGCATGCCCCCTTCGGCGACCGACTCCTCCAGGGTGAACTGGTAGCGTCCGAGCACGTGAATATGTTCGCGTGCAAGCGGCGAGACCCGCGCGAGATCCTCTTCCCGCACCTCTTCTCCCTGCTCACGCAGATGTTCTGCGGCCCGGTCGAGGTAGAAGGTGTTCCACAGCGCCACGGCGTTGACCACCAAGCCCAAAGCGCCGAGCTGGTCCTCCTGCCCCTCCCGGTAGCGTTTCCTGACCTCGCCGCGTTGGCCGTAGAAGATCTTCCTTGCGACGTTGTGGCGTTTCTCGTGGCGGTTTAGCTGCACGAGTATCCTCCTGCGGTACGCCTCGTCGTCCACGTACGAGAGCAAGAACAGACTCTTCGCCACTCGGCCCACGTTGGCCAACGCGCCCGCCAGGGTCGAGGTCCTTTGAGGGGCCTGCAGGGTGCGCACGAACTCGGAGGCCGTCACCGTCCCGAGCTTCAAGGAGCCGACCACCCTCAAGAGGTCGTCCCAGTTATCTACTATCGTTGCGGTGTTGATCCGGCCGCGAGCGAGACCGTTCATACCGAATCCGGTTGAAGGGTTCTCAGAACGTCATGCCG
>JADDPY010000067.1 GCA_016781635.1 Rubrobacter sp. | reverse complement strand
TCTGAGCGCTGATACTCGACGTAACTATCTCAGCGATCTGCGGCAGTTCGCGGCCTGGTGCGAGGCGAGCTGGACCGAGGGCCAGGAAGTCGCTCACACCTTCGCGCCCACAGCTATTGCGACGGCACTACTCACCCAGTACCGCGCCTACCTCCAAACGGTCTGCAAGCTCCAGCCGGCGACGATCAACCGCCACCTCGTCAGTCTCAAGCGCTACTTTGCCTGGGCCGCCGAACGCGGCGACATTCAACGCGACCCGGCGAAGGTCGTGAAGCTGGTGCCTCTGGTACGCCAACCGCCGCGGCATCTCACCGACCAGGAGGAAAACGCGCTTGTCGCAGCAGTAACTACGCATGGCACAGTGCGTGATCGCGCCGTGCTGATTCTTGCGCTGCATACAGGGTTACGTGCGGAAGAATTATGCCGGCTCCAACGCTCGAATGTGGTTGTGGGGAAGCGGAGCGGTCATCTGGCGGTCTATGGCAAGCGCAACAAATATCGGGAGGTGCCGCTGAATGGGACGGCGCGGGCGGTACTCAGCGAGTATCTGCCGACGCTGCAATCAAACGCGACCTGGCTCTTTATCTCTAACAAACAGGAAACACTGCCGGACGGTATCAAGCAGCCAGCACCACTGACGGAACGGGGGCTCGGCTATCTCGTGGCGAAATACGCGCGGCTGGCCAAGGTCGCCGACCTCAGCCCGCACGACCTCCGCCACCGCTTTGGCTACCGCATGGCGCAGACCGTGCCCCTGCATCGCTTGGCCCAGATCATGGGACACGACTCACTGGACACGACCATGATTTATGTTCAGGGAACCAAACAAGACTTGCAGCAGGCCGTGGAAGCGATTGCGTGGGCGTGACGCTCCCGCCGACATGGTTGCCCCACGCTCGGTGCTGCTGGTGGCGCGACCGGGGTCGTTTGAGCTGCGCGTTGGGCAGGCTTCAGGGAAGCTCGCTGGGCTCCTGCGCGCTGAGCGTCTGGGCGAGGAGTCGGAGGAGCTTGGCGGCCAGCACGGGAGAAGCCAGCACCTGCACCCGCTGATCGGCATCCACCAGCACCGCCCCGCCGTCCGTGAGCAGGCGGATGCGCGCACCGGCTTGGCCAAAGGTGGCAACTACGCCTAGCGTGCCATCGGCCAGGCGCACTAGGGCGCCATCGCCGGCTACGCGGAGGGGTTCCTGCCCGAAGGGAGTGCTCAGCCTGAGCCGCAACTCATCCAGTGGGGCAATGGTGAAACGCTGACGCGGCATCCAGCCTCCGCTGACGGTGATCGTTCAACCATGGTCGTTACGCCTGAGTGAATCAAGCGCTCGCGTCGGCGACCTGCCCCGGATCCCTGGGCGTATGTGGTCCAACAGTGATGATAGACGTGTTGTCAAGCTGGATGCGTCGGCCAACGGGCGCGCTGTGACACGCCGGCTCAACATCCGTGCGGGTATGCGGTGTGGACGTGTGGCGAACACCGGCACGCTGCGGAGCAGGCGCGTGATACCTGTTGCTGGCAGACGCCGTCCCCTGCGCCCGCGCACCGCGGCACGCATGGATTGGCACGGCGATGCGCGTGGGGTGTTCCCGCTAAGGGTACGGCACGTGGTTAAGGATGGAAGCGCTGGCCGCTCGCCGCGTGGGCAGGTCCGGTTCACGCCATGAACCGGACGCTCATTGATCGTGGGTACCGGCCTGACCGCCCGCGTCAAGGGCCAAGCAAGCGCGAGACAAGCTCGCCCCCTTGACGCGGCTCGTCGGTACCATTCATCAGTACCTCATGCAGTGCAAGCGGGTGAACGAGCGGAGGGCTGACAGGCTGCCTCCTTGGTGCTCCAGCATGAAACTTAGTGTTACTCCGTGAACCAGGCGTGGAGCACGACGACTGTCACCCCTTCGGCTAGCTCCGCCTATGGCGAAGAAACTGGCTATTGAGGACGCCCTCTGCTCTTCGCCGCGTGCTTCGTGGCACGGTGCTCAGCTCACTCCCAGCCGACTCCTGTATACACCAAATCTACAGGAGCGAGCATTTTCATCGGATAGTGAAAGTAGCCGTGACAGGGCACGGCTTGCGTCTGCGTGTCCTGGTGGACACATACCTGGCGGGCAAGCTTGAGGGTGCCGAAGCGGCTCGCAACGGTGATGGGCTCATGGCCGTCCGCCGTAACTTGGTTAGGGAAAAAACGCTGGCGGTGATCTTCCGTCAGCTGGGCATCGATCGTCTCCCACTGCGCTTGCAGCACGCGACGCAGAATGGCATTGCCCGTTTCCTGGGTCGCGGTTTCAGGTTGGAGCGTGGTCACATCCGTGGCGGGCAGATCAAACGCCGCAAGTTCGGTCATCTCGTCCGGCATGGCTTCATCCACACTACAAATGAGCACCCGAATCCGGCGCATGGGTCTCTCCTTGCGTGGTACAACGGGGGCATCCTACCACAGCACAATCGATCCGAGAGCTTGACCCGGAAGTTATTCGTGCTTTCCTAGCAAGCGTGAAAACGGGTCTGACGAGCCAGTTCGAGGGGCGTTGTCCACCAGATACTGTCACTATACCGGTATCTAAGCTCGTGAAAGAGGCTCGACAGGTAGTTCACGTACAGGTCGTCTAGCCCGTCCAGCGCCGTATAGCCGAACGTGATCTTGCTCATGTGAATCTTGACGCTTAGCAGCCCACCTGCCTCGATGATGTCGAACGCCCGCCGCCGCGTGCTGGTAGCTTGGAAGTTGGTCGGGATATGCACCAGCCCATTGCGGAGAAGCTGGGGACGGTAGAGATCCACGTCCTTCAGCCCGCTCATGTTACTCTTAGCATCCAGTCGGACCTCGGTGAATAGGTCCCGGCTCGACATCAAGTAGTCGAAGCCCATGTCTTCCAGCGCCGTGACCAGATTGGGCGGCGTGGCGAAGTAGGGAGGGCAGAACCCCCGGACCCACTTCAAGCCGGAGCGAGTAAGAATGCTAGATCCCTCCGCGAGATTTCGCTGAATATCCCACGAACTCTGCAGTTGGTACTCGTGCCCTGTGAGTAGCCCCGGGTGGGCGTGGTGCAGCCCATGAAGGGCGTACTCCATCCTCAGGACGCTGTGCAGTAGCCACACGAACTCGGGGTACTTGTCCAGCCGATACGTCCCGGGCCGGATGGGCTTGCTCCCCCAGACCCGGTCCTGCATGGACTCGGGCAGGTACTTGACCCAGCGCCGGGTGGGGTTGTGTCCGACAAAGGTGGTGTCCGGAATCACGAAGCCCGTAATCCGGAGCCACGGTACCTCCTTCAGGAGCCTGCAGAGGAAGCGGAGTTGCCCGCTCTCCCCGTCGCCCCCGAAGTCGGCCCCGTCCTCTTTCTTGTGGGGAGCCAGATCGTCCAGTGTGACCACCACGGCGGCGGTCTTTCCCGGCGCCAGCCAGTTCATAACAGTGCCTCCGCCGCCTCGATGCCCCCGTAGATGCTGTCCTCCATGCTGGTGTAGTCCCATGTCCCGTAGCGCCCGATGGGGGTGATACGCATTTCCTTCAGGCGCGGCAGGAGGGCCTCCATGACTACCTCCCGCTCCAGTGTGTGGTGAACGTATGCACAGGGAATTGTCGTCAGGACAGAGCAGACCACATCCCGCGTCTGGAGCCAGCCCAGCGCGTGCATATTCCGAACCGCGTTCTGCTGCATCGCATATAGGTGGGGGTGGTCGTCCCCTGGCACGCCCATCTCCACGTAGAAGCTGTGGTATCCCTCAGGGACCATCCCCTTAGAGAAGTTGCTGTAGACGCCTACGCGATAGAAGGGGTGCTTCCGGTCAGGGACGTAAATCCAGTGGACGCCCTCCAATTCCTCCGGGACCGACCCCCGAACACCTAGATTGAGTATTACCGTCTGCGAGTGCGTGAGCCAGGGCACGTACTCCTCCAGCCCCTCCGTCATCCGGCAAAGTTGGTTCAAGGGAATGCAGCTAATCAGTTCATCGTAGGCAAACTCCTCCCCGTTCTTGGCGATTACCTTATTGTGCCTCCAATCCACCTGGGCCACCTCGGTCATGATCCGAACCGGCACCCCCCTTTCAAGGCCATGGACCAGCTTCTCGATACCGCCAGTCTTGGGGTACCAGAACTGGGAGTTGTACTCCTCCGGCTTCTCCGCCCCGGGCTGCATCCCGTCCCGCACCTTCTCCTCAACGGGCTGGGGGAAGAACCGCTTGATCGCCTTGTCGCTGAGTCGCTCCAAGCGGGTGACCATCGTCTTCTCGTTCTGCGGAATGAGGAACTCTTCTGAAAGAGCTTCCCCAAACCCTTGAACGAGGTAGTCTTTGAACGAGGAGATGGGTCCGGAGAGGCGAGCCTCGTACGAGTCGATGAACCGGCTTCGCAGCGGCTCAGGCACGTCCACCAGATTGTACTGCACGGGGGCCGGGACAAGCTGGTCCCCGACCAACGCCACCGTGTTGCGGCTGACCTTCTGCCACTCCTCGTCCTTGAGATCGGCAAATGGGACTCCACTGGGGGAGGCACTGCGTGAGAGGTGCAAGAGGTGGCCCGTGTAGTCAAAGGTGAACCCGCTAACTACTATGCTTCTTGTAAGACCCCCCACGGTCGGCGCGGCCTCGAGTACCAGCACCTCTTGGCTCTGATGAAGCAGTGCTCGGGCTGCCGCGAGGCCGGAGATGCCTGCACCCAGCACCAAATATCTCTTACCCATTACAATACCTTCGCTAATCACGCAGCATTGAATTGAGATTCACTGGCGCCTTTATGCGTCAGCTGAAAAGAAAGGGGGGTGGCTCCTCAAAGGCTCTTACTTGACAAAATAGGGCCTTGCAATACTGCAAATCGGCGTAGAGGTGCGTGCCAACAACTTAGCTACCAATTCGTGGAGAAATGCGCCGTGAAGCGGCAAAACCCGGCAATTGTCGATAGTCAGCATGTCCGTTGACCCTTGTAGACCCGTTGCTAAGTATTCGACCGGCGTAAGCCCGTA
>JADDPY010000621.1 GCA_016781635.1 Rubrobacter sp. | reverse complement strand
CTCGAGCCCTTGGCAGCTCGAGCCAGCCGCTCAAGCCGTGGGCTATGCTCCAGCTCAAGAGAAGGCCGCTCCTAGGCCAGCTTCCAGGCCTACCAGGAAGGCTCCTCCTGCATTTGTGGGAGACCTCTACAGCAGGCTAGGCAGGAGCATTGCCTTGCTAGGCTTTACGCTGCTCTCTGGCTTCCTGTGGTACGCTGGAGCCTTCTTTACTCTGGCCTTCCTTGAGCGGTGGTATCCGGTCTCCTCTCTAGGGCTTGCTCAGTGGCTTATCCCGCTGGCTATAACCGCTACGGAGATATTCCTCTGGCCTCAGCGAGCCTCCTGGCCTCAGAGAATAGGCTTCTGGAGCGTGCTCCTCTTCGATATCGGCACAACCTACAGCGGCCTTCTCCCACTGATAGCCGGCCGGCAAGTAGATATCTTTGGTAGCCATGTTATTCCAGAAGCAGGAGCCGTGCTGTATGCTATCGGCATAGCGGCCGGTCTGCTCCTGGCCTATGGTCCAGAGAAGCTTGGTAAGTGGGCTCTGAGTGAGCTCTATACCCTCTGGAGGTAGTACGTGAAAGAAGAAATTGAAGTACGCTCTGCTAGGCACTGCCCCTGGTGTGGTGCTCCTCTTTTCGAAACTGAGGCAACTTCGATAACCTGGAACGATAAGAAGAAAGAATTTCTAGTCACACTATCCCTTGGCTGTGTGTGTGGCAGTCTCCCACCAGTAGCAGCACAAGAGAAAGTTAGCGTAATTCCACATGTTATAGCTGAGAAATCTACATGTTCGTGCGGCTCAGTTCTAGACCTTTCTGATTATTCGCTTGAGCAGACAGGGGGGCGTATACAGATTCAAGCAGTTTATATATGTAAAGCATGCGGTATTACGACACCTACTACTACAAAACCTCGAGTACTATCCCGATTCTTCAGCAGCCTCAAGCAGCTATGGAGGCGTACAACTGCTATTGAAGTGGGTCTTACTGGAGTGAGATTCGAGAAGGAAGCTACTGGAGACGAAGATGCTAAATGAGCTCACAATCCTCCTGCTCTTGCTGGCTGGCATTGCCGGCGCCGTGCT
>JADDPY010000575.1:857-1163 GCA_016781635.1 Rubrobacter sp. | reverse complement strand
AAGTGGGCATCCTCCGCCGACACCAGTCGAAGAAATACGGCGCTCAGGCAGTAGGCCAACCCACCTGCCGGCACGAGCATTAGGACTGGGTACCCACGGAGCCCATACAAGACAGCGCTCATCACTGCCGATGCGGTAGCCGACTTGAGCAGCACCGCCATACTCGCGCGCGCCAGAAGATCCCGAGGCAACAAGGCCAGCCAGTAGCACAGAATGAAGAGCTGGGTCGCCGCAGTCACTGCCGCCGCGGCGACGTGCTGAAAGCTGGGTATGAGTAACCAATTGAGTCCGATGTTCAGTATTGTT
>JADDPY010000575.1:0-711 GCA_016781635.1 Rubrobacter sp. | reverse complement strand
GAGGAATCGAATAATCGGATCGGCGAGCACGAACAGCCCGGTGCACATTGGAATGCCGAGGATCAGAATGACATCTAAGCCCCTGCGCACGGCCAGGCGGAAGCCAGAGCCCGAGGTCTCTGACAGCTGGGATAGTATGGGAAACATGATTACGGATGAGACTATGCCAGGTAGAAAATATAGAGTCTCGAAGAATCTATACGCTGCGCCGTACCATCCGACGACCACAGGCTCGGTCAGCACGGATAGCAAGACCGCGTCAATTCGGTCGTATACCGAAGTAAGCCCCCAGTAGACGAGGAATGGCAGAGCACCCCCGGCTACCTTTCGCATCATCCGCGTGTCGATACTTAGTTCGATAGGAATGACGCTGCGAAGGAAGTGGGCCTGCCAGACGACGTTGGCGGCCGCACCGAGAACGTAGGCTGCCGCAACCGCAACGGCACCATGGCCGCGGTATAAGAGCGCGACAGCGATAGCGAGTACGAGGAGTTTCTCCAGGATCGCACCAACGGCGGAGTAGAACACGGACTGAGCGGCGAGGTATACGGAAGCGAGGGACGACGATAGCCCTCGGAAGAAGAGGACGCTCCCGTAGACATAGATGACGTGCCTTTGCTCGGCCGAGTACTGTAGTTGGCTGCTGATTGCGATGATCAGTACGTACGCCAGCCCGGCTAGGCAAAGCTTGATAGCGATGGAGTTCCCTAG
>JADDPY010000592.1 GCA_016781635.1 Rubrobacter sp. | reverse complement strand
GAGGCTGGCAAGAGGGGCCGTGTGAGGGCTTCTCAGACACCCTCTAGGCGAGCGCCTGGCGCGTGCAAACGTCGAAGTTCTCGTATGCCCGCATCAGGCCACGACGGAAGGTGTACTCGAGCTGCTTCTCGCGCCAGAGCTTGGCCATCGGCTCCGCGAGATCATCTCCGACGACGGGACGTAAACGTTCTCCCATTTCGAGGGGGTCCACTAGGGTTCCGTAGACGTCGAAGGCTATAGCTGCGGACACGTTTCGACCCCCCTAGCTTACGGCTTCGACGTGCCGGACCTCGGGCTTGCCGGCGAGGTAAGGCCCGATGGCGTCACCGAAATCCTTGAACGCGGGCTCCTGCGTGAGCGCGGTGTGCGCGTCGACCGAATCCCACTCCACGAACAGGGTGAAGGAGCTGGGGTTCTCGATCCCGCGGTGCAGCGTTGCGCCGTGGCTACCCTTGGCCTCGTTCAGGACATGGGAGACCCCATTGTATGCCTCGATGAAGGCTTCGCCCTGGCCCTCCTGTACCTCGAAGACGGCTATCTCTCGAACCATGTGATTACCTCCGGAAGATCCGGGGCGACGGACGCCGCCCCGGCGATAAACGTTTGCTTAACGGCTGCTCGTCGGCTCGACGACGGGGATGTCTACCTCCGTCTGGATTGAGTCGTTCATGTAGTTCGAGAACTGGGTGAGGGCGACGTTGGAGATCATCTCCATAATCTGCTCGTCCGTGTACCCTGCCTCACGGACCTCCTCGAACGACTCGTCCGAAGGATGCCCCCGGCTCTCGATGACGTCGTACGCGAAACTCAATGCCGCCGCCCGCTTCGGGTCATCGGACTGGAAGTTCTGCGCCTGCCGGACCTCGTCCTTGCTCAGGCCCTCTTGCTCCGCCACTGCGGAGTGGACCGAGAGTCAGTAAACGCAGCCGTCGTAGTCCGAGATCGCGACGGCGATGGATTCTTGCGTCTGGCGGTCGAGCGCGCCGCCCTGAAGGGTTGCGGAGAAGTCCATATACGCCTTGAACGATGCCGGAGAGACGGACATCTGCTTGAAGAAGTTGATGACCTGCCCGTCGGTTTGCTGCTTGCCCTTCTCTATATACTTCCGGGAGCCCTGCGGGGCGTCCTCTGGTTCCATGGGTTGAATGCGCGACATATGCCGCTCCTTCCTCGTCTACTACCACCGCTATTTCTACCCGCTCGTCGAGACCGG
>JADDPY010000495.1:428-1142 GCA_016781635.1 Rubrobacter sp. | reverse complement strand
AATCAATAAGAGACTGTTGCTGACGTTCGAACTCCCGTTTTAGCAGTTCCCTGATGATGATCACGGCATCGGAGGGGTCTGGCTCGGACGTAGGATCGATTAATCTGAACACGGCGACAGGGAAGTGATATTGATAAGAAACTTCTACTCGGAACCGTTCGGTGAATGTTAGAGATTGCCTACTAATGCCCTTTAGAAGCTCTCGTTGGGCTCCTAAGGGAATAAGCAGATCGAAGGTCACTCGGCCATTGGGCAACCACGGGTGTGGCCCGTCTTCCCCTAAGTTGGACGGTTCCCCTGACAAGCTCACTTCTTCGTTGTAAGCCTCCGGATCGCAGTCGACTCGAACATTATCTACGTTCGGGACCGCCTTGAGCGCGTCCTCAACCTCTCTCATAAAACGTCATAAATTGAGCGTTGAGATTGGGGCCCTTTTGAGACCAAAGTGAAAACATCCGAACGCGAACGCTAAATCGGCCAAGTCACAGCTTCCCTTCCCTCATCGTTAGGCACACCCCTTATTCTTTTGCTGCTTGCGCCCGAAGAAGAACCAATGTAGGTACGAGCATCGCTTGAGGTACTGGTACCCTACGCATACGGAACTCGCGGCGTTCACACTTCAGTCCGAAGGCCACCACCCCTACGAGGCTACTTCCTGCAACTGCCTCTCCAGGTCCTTGATCTCATCGCGCAGCTTCGCCGCGTACTCGAACT
>JADDPY010000495.1:0-204 GCA_016781635.1 Rubrobacter sp. | reverse complement strand
GTCTCCCCTATCGCGGCCTTCATCGCGTCGGTCATCTTGTCGGCGTACATGACGACCCGCCCCTTGACGTTGCGCGCCGCCCGTCCGATCGTCTGGATCAGCGCCCGCTCCCCGCGCAGGAAGCCCTCTTTGTCGGCGTCGAGGATCGACACGAGCGACACCTCGGGCAGGTCGAGGCCCTCGCGCAGGAGGTTGATGCCGACG
>JADDPY010000305.1 GCA_016781635.1 Rubrobacter sp. | reverse complement strand
GGCGTCCACGCCCGCCTCGACCGCGGCGAGGTAGGTAGCGAGCTGGCCGCCAGAGGTGTCGTGGGTGTGCAGATGCACCGGCAGGTCGAACTCGCTCCTGAGCGCCGAGACGATCTTTCTCGCCGCCGGGGCACGCAAAAGCCCGGCCATGTCTTTTATGCACAGGACGTGAGAGCCGGCCTCGGCGAGCCCCTCCGCGAGCCGGAGGTAATAGTCCAGGGTGTAGAGCTTCTCGCGAGGGTCGGAGAGGTCTCCGGTATAGGAGATGGCCCCTTCGGCCAGAGCGCCCGTCTCCCGTACGGCCTCTATGGCCGGGCGCATCCGGGCGACGTCGTTGTTGGCGTCGAAGATGCGGAAGACGTCCATACCGGTCCGGTGCGCCTCCGACACAAAGGCCCGGACGACATCCGAGGGGTACGTGGTGTAGCCCACGGTGTTCTGACCTCTGAGGAGCATCTGGAGGCACACGTTCGGGAGGGCTTCCGAGAGCCGGGCGAGACGTTCCCAGGGGTCCTCGTGCAAGAAGCGAAGAGCTACGTCGAAGGTCGCTCCGCCCCACGCCTCTGCCGACAGCAGGTTGGGCAGACCATTTGCGACGTGCGGAGCGGCGGCGAGCATGTCGAAGGTTCGCATGCGCGTGGCGAATAGTGACTGGTGGGCGTCGCGCATCGTGGTGTCGGTGATGAGTAGAGCTTCGGAGTCGCGCATCCAGCGGGCGAAGCCCTCGGGGCCGAGCTCGCGCAGGCGCTGCTTCGTCCCCGCAGGGGGCTCCCCCTCCGGAAGCGTCGGCAGCTTCGTCCTCGGGTCCGGGGCGGCGGGCGGCGGGCCGTGCGGGCGGTTCACGGTGACGTCGGCGAGCAGGGCGAGGAGGCGACTCGCGCGGTCCTTACCGGTCGAGACCGAGGTCAGGTGAGGGCGCTCGTCCACGAAGGAGGTACTCACCCGGCCGGCCAGGAAATCCTCGTCGGCGAGGACGGCGCGCAGGAACGCCACGTTCGTCGCCACGCCGCGAACCCGGATCTCCGCCAGCGCCCTTGTCGCCCTGCGGGCCGCGGCGGGCAGGTCCGGCCCGCGAGCGGTGAGCTTCACCAGCAGCGAGTCGAAGTACGGGCTGACCTCGGCGCCCGAGTGAGTGGTGCCGCCGTCGAGGCGGATGCCGGCACCGCCCGGTGAGCGATAGGCGGAGATCCTGCCGGTGTCCGGCCGGAAGCCGTCGGCCGGATCCTCGGTCGTCACCCGGCACTGAAGCGCCACGCCGCGCTGGCGGATTCCCTCTTGAGATAAGCCGAGGTCGGCGAGGATCTCGCCACCGGCGATGCGGAGCTGGGCGTGGACGAGATCCACGTCGGTAGTTTCTTCGGTAACGGTGTGCTCCACCTGAATCCGGGGGTTCATCTCGATAAAGGCGTACTCGCCATCCTCCCCGACGAGGAACTCGACGGTGCCGGCGTTGCGGTAGCCGACCTTTTGCCCGAAGCGAACCGCGTCCGAGCAGAGCTGGGCGCGCAGCTCGGGATCGAGGTTCGGGGCGGGGGCCATCTCTAGAACTTTCTGGTGACGGCGTTGCACGGAGCAGTCGCGCTCGTACAGGTGGATCACCTCTCCGCCTGCGTCCGCAAGAATCTGCACCTCTATGTGCCGCGGCCTTTTTATGGCCTGCTCCAGGAATACCGTCGGGTCCCCGAAAGCGGCCTCCGCCTCGCGCATCGCGGTCTCGACGGCCCCGGCCAGATCTTCCGGTTTCTGCACGAGGCGCATCCCCCTGCCGCCACCGCCGCTCGCCGCCTTCACGAAGATTGGAAACCCGATCTCCTCGGCTCTCTTACGAGCTTCGTCGGGATCCGAAACGGTCCCGGAGGCACTCAGCACGGGGACACCCGCGCTTTCGGCCGCCTTCCGTGCCTCCAGCTTGTTGCCGGTCAGGGCTAGTACGCTGGGCGGCGGGCCCACGAAGACGATGCCGGCCTCCTCGCAGGCGCGGGAGAAGGCCGGATCCTCGGAGAGGAAGCCGTAACCGGGGTAGATCGCATCCGCCCCGACGCGCCTGGCGGTCTCCACGAGGGTCCCGGCGTCGAGATACGCCCTCAAGGGGTGACCGGATTCGCCGATCTCGTAGGCCTCGTCGGCCTTCTGACGGTGCAGGGAATCCCGGTCATCCGGCGTATACACGGCGACGGTGCGTATGCCGAGCTCATAGGCAGCCCGGAATGCCCGGATCGCGATCTCGCCCCGGTTGGCTACTAGCACCTTCTTCAACATCGCCGTTCCTTCCGTTCGAGTCTCCGGCCCAGGAGAGCCGTGCAAGCCCGGCCATCGACCACGAGAGATTTGTTCCGCCCGCTAGGTTCGCACACGTGTACGTTCACGGTCAACGTACGTGCGGTTGACAAGCGGCGGGTTCACGGGATTGTGGAACACGCTGCCAAGCGTCGGCCCACGTGCTTCCCCTCCCATAATCCCACAAACCTGGGGACGCGCGGTCCGTGGGGGCTCCGGCGCCTTTCGCTCTATACCGTCGGCAGGTCACGCCCGAGCTTGGCGAGGTGCGCGCGAGCCGCGAGATCGGCGTAGGGGCGCATCTCGGGGGGCGTGTCCCGGTAAGCCAGCGTCACCACCTCGCCCACCGTAGAGGCTCCCTCCTCCAGAGCCGACACCACCTGCTCTTCGCGCTCGCGGCGGTGGTCCAGATACTCTTCGATTTTGGCAACGGCATCGGTTACCTCCGGCCCGTGTCCCGGCAAAATACGCGCCGGGGACAGCGCCCGGACCCTCTCCAGGGAGGTGACGTAGGCCGCGAGGTCGCCCTCGGGCGGGGCGATCATGATGCTGCCGCTTCCGGCGAGGAGGTCTCCGGAGAGAAGGGTGCCGCTCTCTGGATGCCAGAAACACAGGTGGTCAGAAGCATGCCCTGGCGTATGGATGCACACCAGCCCAGGAGCCAAGAGGTCCCCATCCTCGAGGCCCACCCCGTGCGCGAGCACGGGAGCGCCGGAGAGTTCTGAGAGGCGCCCCGCCCCGGCCGAATGGTCCGGGTGGCGGTGGGTGAGAGCAATCCGCTGCACTGGGCCGGCGGCGAGGATCTCTTCGAGATGCCTCTCGTCGTCGGGTCCGGGGTCCACCACAGTGCCCCCAACCACGTAGGTGTTCGTGCCGCGGAGCGTAAGCGGTCCAGGGTTCGATGCCCGGATGGTGAGAAAGTCCATCAGGAGATTGTACTCTCGTGGCCCCGCCTCCCGCGATCCTTTCATCCATGCCACAAGACGATTGTACGGGCGGTCGAACTCCTAGAGAATGGCCATATTATCGTGTGTGGAGCCGGAAAGGGGCACGGGTTGAGCAGTAGGAATTTTATGGAGATCGAGGTGTCCTCGGCGGGAGGCGTGGCAACGATAACTCTCGACCGTCCCGAGCGCTACAACGCCCTGGGCATGCACATAATCGGGGAGCTTCAGGAGGCACTCGAGGAGATCGAAGGGTCCGGCGAAGTCAGGGTAATGATCCTGACCGGTGCGGGTGACAAAGCCTTCTGCTCGGGCGCGGACCTCAAGGAACGCGCCGGGATGGATACCGACGAGAGGTGGGCCCACAACCGCTCCATGGTCGCCCTCGCGGAAAATCTGGCCCGGTTGCAAGTGCCCACGATAGCCGCGCTGAACGGGCTGGCATTCGGCGGCGGGCTAGAGATCTCCCTCGCCTGCGACTTCCGCCTCGCCGCCGAGGGTGCCCGGTTCGCGCTCCCGGAGGTGGGCCTAGGCATAATCCCTGGCGCGGGCGGCACGCAGCGCCTGCCCCGCCTCGTCGGCCCTACCCGTGCAAAAGAGTTGATCTTCACGGGCAGGAGGATAAACGCCGCACGCGCTCTCGAGATAGGGCTCGTGAGCGAGGTCGTCCCTGCAAACTCCTTGACGGAGGCGGCGCGTGCGCTGGCCGGGGAGATCGCCGCGAATAGCCCACTCGCTCTCGCCTACGCCAAGGCAGCGGTGGACCTGGCCTCCGAGGCCACGCTCGAACAGGGGCTGCGCTACGAGACCGCCGCCATCCGCGCGACCCTCGCCTCCGAGGACTACCAAATCGGTCTGAAAGCCTTTGCACAGAAGACATCTCCCGAGTTCCCCCCGCTCTCGGCCCGGCGAATAACCTGAAACCGGGCACACACAACCGAAAAATCCGGCTAGCCCACACGGCCAGCCGTCCGAAACAATTCAGATATACGAGGGCGACGAAAGGTCGGACAGTACATACCGGACGGTCCCTTATCATCCGTGAAAGCGAGCCCTCGTCGCACATTTGAAGCCCGCGGAGAATGGGTAGACTACGTCGAGACCGAGGTACGGAAGGAGCAGAACCATGAGGATCAAAACTTCTCTCACGACGAGCCTGACAAGGACCGGAAACCTGAAAGTCACCACCAGAACCAAGGTGCCCATGCTTCCGGTGATGCGTACCTCGACGACCCTGGCTGCGACTCCCCCGAAGAGGAAACGCAGGAAAAAGAGGTAGGGCGAAAGACGCCGGGACAGGGCTAGATGCTCTTTCTGTTGCGGTTCGAGCCGTGAACGGGTACGAGGAGCTTTGGGAGAAGTTCCGGGGTGATCGCCGCCTGGAGTTCGGGGGACACACAGACCCGGAGTGGCGGGACGGGCACGATCTTTCCGCTTCTTTCCTGATCCCCGTGAAAACAGAGGCTATCCATGAAGGCCTGAAGCCTTTGCGAGAAGCACTCTGGCCCTTCCCGTTCATCTCCCTGCACCCGGACCATTTTATGCACATAACGCTCCTACTCCCCGGCTTCCTTGTCCCCGAGCCGGATGCCAAGGGCGAACTCTCCCCCGGCCGGTTGAAGGAGTTGGCGTCCGAAGCGAGAGAGGCAATTGCCAACTTCTCACCCTTCACCGCGGAGCTCCGAAACCTGAACGCCTTCCCCGGGGCCATCTTCGTCGAGGTGCACGACGGTGGGGAAATAGGGGAGCTTCGGGAGGCTATTCGGGCGCGGTGCGGGCTCGCCGATCCCCCGGGACCGCCGCATCTGACGGTGGCGTACATACAAGCTCCCAACGACTCCCCCGCCCCGGAGCCGTTCGTGGAGGCGATAAAACGGCACCGTAACGCTTTCGTCGGTGAGTTCAGCGTGGATCGCGTGGAGCTTACCCTGCTGGATCTCAGCAAGG
>JADDPY010000128.1 GCA_016781635.1 Rubrobacter sp. | reverse complement strand
TGCCTTTAAGCCACGGCACCTCCTGTCAGTCTAGCTTCCTCGTACTCTCTGGGGCTGAGGTTGCCCAGGGCTGAGTGCCTCCTCTTGGTGTTGTAGAAGTCCTCGATGTACTCGAAGATCGCCGTCCTCGCCATCTGACGACTCGGCCATGAGTGACGGTGGATCAGCTCTCGCTTCAGGGTAGAAACGAAGCTCTCTGCCATCGAGTTGTCGTAGGCGTCCGCCACCGATCCCATCGAAGACAGGAGTTCGGCCTCTTTCAGGCGGCTCCCGAACTCCACGGAGGTGTACTGGCTGCCTCTGTCCGAGTGGTGGATCAGTCCTGGCTGTGGCCTCCGCGCGTAGATCGCCATGTTCACGGCATCCAGAACCAGCTCCGTTTTGAGGTTGTTCGCCATGGACCATCCAACGACCTTCCGGGAGTAGGTGTCCAGCACGAACGAAAGGTAGAGCCATCCCTCCCAGGTTCTCACGTAGGTTATGTCCGCGACCCACAGGCGGTCCGCAGCCTCCGGGGTGAAGTTGCGCTTCACCAGGTCCGGAGCAGGAGGAGTGCGCTCGGTCCGTGAGCGGAGGGTGGTGCGGATTTTCCTTCTGCGGCCGCCGCACCCGAACAAGCCGGCTTCGCGCATCAGCCTCGCCACGCGCTTCCTGGCGCACCTCACGCCCAGCGCCCTCAGCTCGAAGTGGATCCTCGGGGCACCGTAGGTCTCGCGGCTGTCTGCGTGGATGCGAACGATCTTCTCCGAGAGAGCGGCATCGGACTTCGCTCGTGCGCAGGGCGTTCTGTCTCTCGAGTCGTAGAAGCCGCTCTTGGAAACCTTCAGGGTTCTGCACATCGCGTTTACCCGGTGGTTGGCCTTCTCCGCCTGCACGAACGCGTAGATCACCTGCGCGCTCGGAGGTTCTCCTCCTGGGCGAAGAAGGCTGCCGCTTTTTGCAGTATCTCGCGCTCCTCGCGTAAGACCTTCACTTCTCGACGAAGGCGGCGAAGCTCCTCTCTCTCTTCGGTGGTGAGTCCCTCTCTGTCTCCGGTGTCGACCTCGGCCTGGTTCACCCACTTACGCAGCGTCTCGGTGGCGACATCCAGATCGCGGGCGATCTTCCAAACGGGATACTTCTCGTCGGAGGACTTGACCAGCCGGACGGCTTCTTCCTTGAAC
>JADDPY010000462.1 GCA_016781635.1 Rubrobacter sp. | reverse complement strand
CTGAGAAGTTCCCGTGCGAGAATGGGGGAAAGGAGAGCGAAGAGGAAGGGAAACCCATGACCCTGGTGCGCGTAAAGGAGACCGACTCTGGTGGCGGCTTCACCGTACTCAACCTGCAGATGGTGACTAGGGTGAAGTGCTCAGGCTACGACGCCGGCCAGCAAGAGCACCGAGCGACCGTTTCCTTTTCCGACGGCGGAATGGTCGAGCTGGTGGGCGCGGACGCGGACCGGGTGCTGAACGCCATGGAGGACTTCGCAGGCTACCACCGATCCTGAAACACCCGCAACGGTGGGCGCGGCAACCGGGGAGTAGGGCGCCGCCGGTCCAAACGTCCGCGCCCCCGGTCCGATAAGGGGGGCCATCTGCGCATAATATCCCGCGCCGGTATTACGTCCCCCGGCGCCCTGGCCCTATCGGACCGGGGCAGAGCGGGTTTCCCAACTTCGGCCGTAGGGGGTTCTCCGAAGTTCGTCGAGGAGTCTTCAACAATTAGTTCTTTTGGGTGATCCGCCTTGCTCGGACAGGGGATACGCTACGAGCGATACCAACCCACGGCGGGGCGGCGCTCAAGGCTCCCTCCCTTCCACAAGGATAAGGAGAAGGGCATGGATACCAACCTGACCCCCTACGCGCTTGGCTCCGAGGAAGGAGAAGCGCTGTGGTTCTTCGGGATGCTGGTAACTATGAAGGCCACCACCGAGCAAACCGGCGGAGAGTTCTTGCTCATCGAGGAGTTGGCTCCCGGAGGGACGGCCACGCCGCTTCACGTCCATCCGACGGACGACGAGTCGTTCTTCGTCCTGGAAGGGGAGATGACCTTCTACTTCGAGGATGGCAAGCCCATACCGGCCTCCGCGGGCTCCTTCGTCCACATCCCCAAGGGGCACGTCCCGCACGCCTTCCGGGTGGACTCGGAGACCGCACGGTTTCTCGTCCTCACCAGGCCTCCGCACGAAGGCTTCATCCGCGCTGCCGCCGAGCCGGCGCAGGCACGGACCCTTCCACCGGAAGCACCGATCGATATGGACAAGGTTATGGCCGCGGCCAACGCGTACGGCATGGAGATACTCGGCCCGCCGCCGGGCGACCAAGGATAACCAGCACGGCGTTTCCGCGCTTATTCACTAGAGTGCGTGGAAGGGTTGTTCTCCGAACTTCGGCTTGAGGGGGTTCTCGGAAGCGCGCTGTTAGGGATGCTTCGATC
>JADDPY010000610.1 GCA_016781635.1 Rubrobacter sp. | reverse complement strand
CGTGACAGGCCGGCGTTCTAACCAACTGAACTACGCCCCCGCGTAAGGTCTCCAGACTCGTCTGGAGCCACAGGAGTTTAGCAGACCCCGAAGAGGTTTTCTAACAGGTTTGGCGAATATTCTCTGCAGTGTTTCAGAGTGGGCGATGCTGGGCTCGGGCCAGTGTCCCTCCTTCTCGTAAGGTAATACGCGTCACCTAGGGGGACGAAGAAGCAAGTAGTTATCCATCCGCCTCATACTGCGAGATTAGCGTGTGCCAGAGCTTGTCCGTAAGATTCTCTCCGAGCAAACGCCACTCGACCACCACACGCTGCCATTCAAACGGTGCAAGGGGGACCGCAATGACCACCGAGGGACCACACTTCGAGGTTTACGCCGTCAGGTACGCGACCCGTGAGGCGCGCAGCGGTGAGCACTTCTACGGGCACGACCCACACGACTCCCCCATGCCCATGGACTACTTTGTCTGGGCGGCGGTCTCCGAACAATATACCGTCGTGATCGACACCGGCTTTACCGCCGAGGTGGCGGCCCGGCGTGGTCGCACCCACCTCCGGTGCCCGACGGAAGTTCTGAGAGAACTGGGCATAGACAGCGGTGAGGTTCCGCTCGTGATCCTTACTCACTTCCACTACGATCACGTCGGCAACCTGGAGAAGTTCCCCGCCGCCACCTTCGTGGTCCAGGAGGAGGAGATGAGGTTCTGGACGGGACGATACGCGGGGAGGCCGCACTTTCGTGGAACGATCGAGCCGGAAGACGTACTCCATCTCGTGTGCGAAAACTTCGCGGGCCGCCTGCGCTTCGTCGACAGTAGCGAAGAGGTGGTACCCGGGATCGAGGTGCACCGGACCGGAGGACATTCCTCTGGGCTGCAAATCGTCCGGGTAAAGACGGCCCGGGGCAATGTGGTCCTCGCTTCCGACGTGACGCACTTCTACGCCAACATAGAGCAGGACCGCCCGTCCAGCATCGTTACGGACCTGGCCCGGATGTACGGCGCGTTCGACATCGTGCACTCCCTGGCCGATTCTCCCGCTCACGTCGTGCCGGGACACGATCCCCTGGTAATGGAACGCTTCCCACCCGCAAGGGACGGACTGGAAGGCGTGGCGGTTCGCATCGCGTGATCGAGGGGACCGTGTCCCCCACGCTCGACGGCCGTCAGGCCCGGGTGAGTCTCGCGTCGAATGACCCAAGCCGCATAGTGCTATACGCATACGGATTTCTCCCCGCATGCAGGGACCGCGGATGGCGAATTCAAACCAACAGGCCCTCAGAACCCTGACCGTCCCTGGTAAGCCTTGCTCATAAGCTCGATACCCTCGGCTCCGGTTACCTTCCGTTGGCTTCGAAGCCCTCCCGAAAGGCGACTATGCCGGTCTTGGTAAAGGAGATCTTCATCCTCCAGTACTTTTCCTTCGAGACGCTGAGGTCTAGAGCGGCGTGAATGTGGTTGTGGATATGCCTCTTGCTCGCTCGCATGCTCGTAAATCTGACGATAAAGATGAGCTCCCTGGTCTTGCGGTGGAGCCTGAGTTGCTTGAGGTACGCGGCTCCCACGGGGCCGTTGACCGCTTGCAAGACGTCGTATCCCGGGCGATCATCGCCTTGTGGTTACCAAGCACATAGTCGCGCTTCTCGACCATCTCGTCGACGCAGCGCACGGTGAAACCGGGTTCTGTTTCTACTCGCGCTCCCGGAGCACGGGGAGCAGGTACTCCCGGAACATGGGGTAGTTCTCGGTCATTGGGAAGTGGCCGATGCCCTCCATCCTGGTGAAGTTCGCCCCGGGAATGGCGGCGGCGGTCGTGGCGGACTCCTCGGCGGTACAAGCGTAGTCGTACTCTCCGGTCAGCAGGTAGACCGGGCACCGTCCGGTGTCTATCTCTTCCTCCCGCCCGCGCAGGTCCCAATCCACGCTGTAGAAGTACGTATCACCCCGGTAGATCCCGGGGCCGCCCTGGCTGTACGTCCACCAAGCCTCGCGCCGGTAAGGCTCGGGGCTCTGGGGGGCCATGAGGCCGTAGGTCCACGACGCGGCCATCACCGAACCGTCGATGTCCGGCATCACGGACCAGTCGAGGAAGCGGCCCTCTATCTTGCTGGCCGCTTCGAGGCCGATCACCGCGCCGACCTCCTCACCGTAGAGGCGGGCCAGTTCGAGCACGAGCGCTCCGCCCATCGAACAGCCAAGGACCACGGGCTGGCGCAGATCCATCGTCCGCGTGAAGGCCATGACCATACCCGCGTAAGCTTCACGCGTGAGCAGGTACTCGTTCTTCCACCACCCGTCAGGCGGTAGCGAGCGCCCATGGTAGGGCATATCGAAAGCGAGGACGCGCCACCGCGAGGTCACCTCCGGATCGCAGAGCAGGTGACGGTACTGGCGGGAGTCGGACCCCGCCGTGTGCAGGCACAGGAGCGGTCGCCCGCTCCCGGCCTCCTCGAAGTAGACGCGATTGCGAACGCCGGCGACGTCCAAATACACGTACCCGCCGGTTATCGGGTCGAACTCAGGCATGCTCGCCTCCGAGCCGCTGGGCGAGCGCGAAGATCCTCCCGAGAGGACGCAGATGGCGAACGAAAGCGCTGCGGTCACCCTCTATGCCGAACGACGGCACACGACTGTTCATGGCGAGCAGGTCGGAGTAGAAAGGCGGCGGGAGCGGCTGCAAAAAGGTTCTCCAGTCGTCGAGCGTTCCGCGCAGCGTGACCATCCAGGAGACGCCGATATCGGGATCGAAGACGGTCTCCACAAGCTTTCCTCCTCTGATGCGTAGCAGGACAAGGCCCCCGTCTATCGCGAGGGCCAGGTTCAGGTCGCACCAGCGACCGATCACCGCCATCTCCGCGTCGGCCGCGACCGCCTCGCGCAGCGACTCGAACCATTCTCTGGCGGGAAAAGAATGCTGGGGAATCGTCAACCGGCCCATCTGTCCTCCTTACACCGTCCTACAGCGAAGATACGATACAAAGCCCTCAGGGCCGGCAGCAGGCCTCCTTCGCCTGGATCCAGGTTTTCGACAACAATCCTGGAACAGTGAAGAGCACGGCACGTCCGGCAACCGACCATCGAGACGCTCACGGCTTCTTGCCCCCCGCATCCCAGCTTCGAGCTATGTCCTCCGGGGGAGCCTGGATCTCCGCGTGGTCCAGGCCGCCGTCGCCGAGGGAAACGGCGGCCTGCCAGATCTGGGCGATAGTCGACCCGACAAAGATGGGGAAGTTCATCTTCGCGGCGGCTTCTAGCGCAACCCTGAGGTCTTTGTTTATCAAGGTTGCGCTAGAAGCCGCCGTCGAAGGGCCGATCGAGGACGTAGCCGGGGACTCTGACCCCGTTCGAGTAGCTCCTCCCGTCGCAACGCACCCCATGCCGACGTCTCCTACGAGCCGTCGGTGTTACGCCTGGATCCGGAGACGCTTCGGGAGTTTCTCGCGAGATCGTCCGTGCCAGGGGTCTCGGCATCCGGAGACGTGCTAGCGTCTTTCTGGAAATCCACGTCCCTCGTCTCCGGGCCCCACACCGCCCCGACAAGCATGAGCAGGGCTCCTATAAGCAGCAGGGGGAGAGGCGTGTACTTGAAAGGCATGAAGCTGGCCAGGCCCGCCTGGTAGAAGGCGTAGAACGCCGGGGGGATGACCGCCAGGCTGTAGCCGAGGCCGAAGCCGGAGGCCCGGACGCCGGTCTGGAAGCGCTCGTTTATGTAGGTGGTCGTCAGGCCCCACGGCGCGGTCACCACGACCACGATCGCCGTCACGAGAAGGATGATCACAAGAAGGTTCGTTGGGGCCGATCTTACGAGCAGGTAGTAGAGAAATGTGCCGACCGTTGCCATGACGATGGCGTTCGCTATCAGGTACGGCCGGCGCCCCACCTTCTGGCTTATTACGCCCGCCGCCATGTAGCCCCCGGCGAGTACGAGGAAGGCGATCGACAGGGTGATCGTGAGCCTGGTTCCGGAGAGGCCGAGCTCGGAGGTGAGCAGGCCGGGGAGCATGGCCGAAGCCGTGTACAGCGTCAGCCAGAAACCACCCATGAGCACGAAGACCTGCAGGAAGCTCCACAGGTTCTGTCCGCTGAACAGCTCCTTGAGCGGAGACTCGGTGCCCCCGGATTCCTCGAAGGCCTCCGACTCGTGTACCGAACGAACGTAATAGAAAACGAGGCCGAAAGCCATCAGGCTCCCGAGGACGAACGGTATCCTCCAGCCCCACTGCACGTAGGGGGAGTTAAGATCGCCGGCCGGTATAAACTGGAGCAGGATGAGGGTGAGCACGGAGATGGTCGCGTACGCCAGCGGGTAGCCGGTCATGATCAGCGCCCCGTAGAACCCCCGCTTCTCCTTCGGCGAGTACTCCATCGCCAGCGGGCTCGCCGCGGTGTACTCCCCGCCGAGAAAGATGCCGTCGATGAAGCGCAAAAGGATGAAGAGCACGACCGCCGCTATGCCCCACTGCTGGTATCCGGGCAAGAAAGCCATAAGCCCCGTCCCCACGGCGAAGCCCGTAACGGAGATGATGGTGGTGCGCCGCCGCCCTATCTTGTCGGCGTAGTGCCCGAAGATCAAAGCCCCTATGGGCCTCCCGATCAAGGTCGCCGCAAAGATCGAACCGCCCACGATCGCGGTCGCGGCGGGGCTCAGATCCGGCGAAACGAAATAGATCAAAGCCGGCGCCAGCACGACGATGGGCAGGTAGATGTCGAACATGTCCACGAAGAACCCCAACCAGGCCCCTCGTATCGCCGACTTTGCGTGAGGGCCTAGCGTTTCCTGTTGCCTCTCCGCCGTGGCTGCCATGAATCTCCTCTCCTCGCGTCCCTGTACGGGCAAATACGCCCACTTTTGTTCCCCGTGCTACTTATAGGCTCATTCGAGGCCTCGCACAAGCCCCGAGGGCGTCACCTCCTCAAAAGCCTTCTAAACTGACGTGGCATCGGACCGGTCCCGCCACCCGCTACCATTACCAGGGTCTCCGCGAGACCGCCGAACCACGACCACCAGGTTTGTCCAAGAGCTTCTAGAACGCGCCAGCATCGCTATCACCCTGGACATCTACTCTCACATGCTGCCCGGCATGGGCAGCGAGACCGCAGAGGCGATGAGCGAGGCCCCGGGGTAGCACGACGCGTTGCTGCACAGGAGCTCCGGTGGATGGCTGGGACTTG
>JADDPY010000399.1 GCA_016781635.1 Rubrobacter sp. | reverse complement strand
CGTCGAGGTTCGTGGCCGACCACAACGGCATCACGCTGACACCGGTTACGTAGCGGATGTTTATGGGGTCCGTCAGGAGAAGGGCCCCGACGTCGCGGGCCCGCATCTCCGCCTGGACCTTGCGAAGCCGATCCCCGCGGAGCCGTTCGAGGTCTACGCCTCGTTCCAGCAAGGTGTTCGTCTGCCCGAGGGTCCGACGGTCCCTCCGAACCGTTCCCTGCCCCCCGCCGGTTCGCGGTGGCCGAGGAGAACCACTTCGGACGGGCCGCCCAGAGGCTGCACATGAGCCAGTCGCCATTGAGCATGCAGAGCAAAGGCTTGGAGGCGGAGTTGGGGGTCAAGTTACTGAATCGAAGCACCCGGCAAGTAACTCTCACCGACGCGGGGCGCGCTTTTCTGGAGAAGACACGGGCGATACTTGGTGCCGTGGAAGAGGCGCGGGACGCAGCTAGGGGCGCCGAGCACGGGACGCAGGGCAAACTGCATGAGGGCTTCATAAGCTCGGCGACCTTGACTTGCTACCCCCCTCGATACGGCTCTTCCGCGAGCGGTTCGGTGGCGTCGAGCTGGAACTCAAGGAACTGACCAGCGCTCAACAGGTAGACGCGCTGTACGAGGATGAGATAAAGGTAGGGCTGGTGCGGTTACCAGTGCGGGCGCCGGGCATTCAGTTTGAGCCGGTGTTCGAAGAGCGGTTGGTAGTCGCCGTGCCCTCGGGCCACCCGCTAGAGGAGATCGACCACGTATCGCTGGAAGTGATAGCCGATCTGCCCTTGATATTCTTTACGCGCCAACTGATTCCCGGTTTTCACGCTCAGATCGTCGAGCTGTTCCAGCGCGTTGGCGCCTTCCCGAAGGTCGCGCAACACGCGGTTCACCTCCAAACGATCGTTGGTTTGGTGGCGAGCGGCGTCGGTATTGCCATTCTACCTAGCTCCGCCGGGCGGATCAGCCGAGAAGGTGTCGTGTACCGTACCCTGGACGTGCCCGACGCCACGAGCTGGATGGGGCTGGCTTGGGTCGAGGGAAACGAATCGAAGCTAGTGAAAAACTTCATCCGCACCGTACGCGAGGTGGCAGGCGGTAAAGTGTCTGACTTACCCAACACTGATCCGTAGCTCCACGGACACACTCTAGTACCCCACGCGGGGCGGTCCTCTCCTCCCGGTTCCGTGAGGCATGCATACCATTAGCACCAATGTTGTTGACGACCAAGTCAGCCTCGCCGATTTACGGTGAGATACTCCGAGTTGTAATCAGAACCTACACTTCCGCTACTCGATGAGCTCGAAGATCTTGAACATCGGCAGGTACATCGCGACGATGATGCCGCCGACGATACCGCCGACGACCACGATCATCAGGGGCTCGATGATGGACGTGAGAGCCTTGACCGCGGCGTCCACCTCGGACTCGTAAAACTCGGCTATCTTCGTGAGCATCCCATCGATATCGCCCGTTTCCTCCCCGACCGCGATCATGCGCGTCACCATCGGGGGGAAGGCGCTCTCCTCCTCCAGAGGCTGATAGATTGGCAACCCTTCCCGGATTGCCTGGCGGCTCTTGAGGAGCGCCCTCTCGATCACCCAGTTGCCGGACGACGTCGCCGTGATCTCCAAAGCCTGCAGGATAGGTACACCCGCTGCGCTCAGGGTCCCGAGGGTGCGGGCGAAACGCGCGAGGGCGACCTTGTGGATAATGTCCCCGATCTTGGCGGGTATCTTCAGCATTACCGGATCGACTGCCTTGCGACCATTTTCCGTCTTGCGCCACCTCAGGAAGAGGAAGACGCCGACGCCGGCGCCGACGTAGAGAAGGATGCCGAAGATGCTCGTGAGGATGCTGGAGAGGCCCATCGCAATCTGCGTCGGGATGGGCAGGTCTCCCCCGAGGTCCTCGAACATCTTGGCGAAGATGGGGACGATAAAGATCAACATGAACGAGGCGGCGAGGATGGCGAGGATGAGGACTACCGTCGGGTATGTCATCGCGCTCTTGACCTTACGCCGGAGCTCCTGGTCCTTCTCGAGCTGGCTCGCGATGCGTAGCAGCACCTCGTCGAGGATACCGCCGATCTCGCCGGCCCGGACCATCTCGGTGTAGAGCTTGCCGAAGATCTTGGGGTGCTTGTCCAGGGCCTCGGAGAGCGCGAGGCCCGCCTCGACGTCCTTGCGGACCTCGTCGAGGACGTCCTTGAGCTTCTTGTTGTCCGTCTGCTCGGAGAGGACGTAGAGGCAGCGCACGATCGGGAGGCCAGCGTTGATCATCGTCGCGAACTGCCTGGTAAAAACGACGAGGTCGGAGAGCTTGACCTTCTTGAAGGGCTCGAGGATATCCTTCTGCCCGACGCCCTGCTCCTTGATGTCGATGACGAGAAGACCCTGCTGCCTGAGGGCCGTCGCCACGCTCATCGTGTCGTTGCCCTCGATCTTGTCTTCCAGGATCTCGCCCGCCCGGCTACGGGCCTTGTAAGCAAAAACCGCCAAAGTAAGCCTTCCTCTCCGCCCTACCTTCGGGGATTACCGTCGCCCGAAAGCCGCGTAACCGGATTTTGCGGGCGCCGCGGCAGCGGGCGCCGACGGCGTGGCGCCGGAGCCGCCCATAAGTCGCCTGAGTTCGTCTACGTTGCTCGAACGCTTCTCGGCCTCCTCGCGCGAGATGGCACTCTTGCGCACGAGCTCGACGAGAGCCGCGTCCATCGTCTGCATCCCAAACTTGCCGCCGGTCTGCATTGCGGAGTAGATCTGGTGGTTTTTCCCCTCGCGGATCAGGTTCCTGACGCCCGGCGTCGGAACGAGGATCTCGCAGGCGGCGACCCGCCCCTTGCCGTCGCGCTTGGGGAGTAGGGTCTGGGTTACGATGCCTTGCAACGCGATCGCGAGCTGCGCCCTCACCTGGCCCTGCTGGCTCGGCGGGAAGACGTCGATGATGCGGTCGACGGTCTGCGGGGCGTCCTGCGTGTGCAGCGTCCCGAAGACGAGGTGGCCCGTCTCGGCCGCGCTGATGGCGAGGCCGATGGTCTCGAGGTCGCGCATCTCACCGACGAGGATTACGTCCGGGTCCTGGCGCAGGACGTGCTTTAGCGCCTGGGCGAAGCTCTTCGTGTCCTGGTTGACCTCGCGCTGGTTGACGATGCACTTCTTGTGCTTGTGGAGGAACTCTATGGGGTCCTCCACGCTCATGATGTGCTCGGCCCGCTCCTGGTTGATCTTGTCGATCATGGAAGCCAGCGTCGTGGATTTGCCCGAACCCGTCGGCCCCGTCACAAGGACGAGGCCGCGCGGTACGTTCGCCATCTGCTCGATGGCGTTCGGGAGCCCGAGCTCCTTGAAGTTCTTGATATCGTGCGGAATCGTTCGGAACGCCGCCCCGATGGAGCCGCGCTGGAAGTAGACGTTGACGCGGAAGCGGGCGGTCCGGGGCAGGGTGTAGGCAAAATCGAGCTCCCACTCGCTCTCCAGCCGCTGGCGCTGATCGTTGGAGAGAATATCGTAGACCATCTCCCGAGTCGTCTGCCCCGTTAATGGCGGGTAATCCAGGGGCTGGACCTTACCGTGTATCCGCACCATCGGCGGCAGACCGACGGTAACGTGCAGGTCGCTCGCCCCCATCTTGATGGTATCGAACAAATAATCGTTGAGCCCACTCTCCAGCATCATGTCTACCTACCTCCGCAGTAATAGCCCGGCTCGCTCAACGAAGTTATCGGCACAACCAAACGCAAACTTTAGCTTTTCTGCATCACGAGACGCTACACGACTGTTCTCAGGATCTCCTCAATCGTGGTGACCCCGGCTGCGGCCTTCAGTAGCCCGTCGTCCCTCAGGCGGATCATCCCCTCCTCCTCGCCGACGCGCCCGATCTCGAGCGTGGACTCGCCGCGCAGGATCATGCCTTTGATGTTGTCGCTGACGACCAGCAGCTCGTATAAGCCGACCCGTCCCCGGTAGCCCGAGCCGCGGCACCTGTCGCAGCCGACCGCCTTGTGGAAGTGGAAGGAAGCGCCCTCGGGGACGTGGTTGAAGGGGAAACGTATACCTTGCAGGATCTCCCGGTCGAGCTCCGCCGGCTCCTTGCAGTTCTCGCAGAGCCGCCGCGCGAGCCGCTGGGCGATCACGCAGTCCACCGCCGACGAGGTGAGGAACGGTTCGACCCCCATGTCGTTGAGGCGGCTCACTGCCCCGGGCGCGTCGTTGGTGTGCAGGGTCGCGAGGACGAGGTGGCCCGTGAGCGCCGCCTCGACCGCGATCTTGGCGGTCTCGAAGTCCCGGATCTCGCCGATCATCACAATGTCAGGGTCGGCGCGCAGGATGCTTTTCAACGCACTGGCGAACGTGAGGCCGGCCTTGGGGTTCGTCTGGATCTGGTTGACCCCGCGCATTCGGTACTCGACGGGATCCTCGACGGTGATGATGTTCTTCTCGGGGGTGTTGAGCTCGCTCAGCGTAGCGTAGAGTGAGGTGGACTTGCCTGAGCCCGTCGGTCCCGTCACCAGGATAGCGCCGTACGGACGGCGAAAGACCTCCTCGTAACGCTCGTAGACCTCGGGCGGGAAGCCGAGCTTCGTCAGCTCGACGGTGGCGTTCGAGGTGTCGAGGAGCCTCAGCACGATCTTCTCGCCGTAAACCGTCGGCAGGGAAGCCACGCGCAGGTCGATTTTGGTGCCGCCGAGCTTCACGCTGAAGCGGCCGTCCTGCGGCAGACGCTTCTCGGCGATATCCAGGTTGGCGAGGATCTTCAGGCGCGCGGTGACCCCGTTCTGGAGCTTGGGAGGGACGGTCATTGCCTCGCGCAGGACCCCGTCCACCCTCATGCGGACCGCAAGCTCGCGGGCCTGTGGCTCGATATGGATGTCCGAGGCCCCGTCTGCGACGGCCTGCTGGAGGATCGAGCTCACGAGCCGGATGATCGGGGCCTCGTCCGGCGACGCCTCTATTCCGAGGTCGAGGTCTCCGTGATCCTCATCGGTCTTTGCCTTGGAGGCCTCCTCGAGGAACTCAGAGATCTCCTCGCTCATCGCGAAGACCTTGTTGTGTACGCGCTGTACCTCCTCTTCGAGCGCGACTACCGGCGTAATGGGATAACCCGAGATCATCATCAGGTCCTCGAGAGCGTAGATGTTCGTGGGATCGCTCATCGCCACCACGAG
>JADDPY010000455.1 GCA_016781635.1 Rubrobacter sp. | reverse complement strand
GCAGTCCTTGCGAAGACGAGCGAGAGGAAGAACGCGGTGGTCAACAACACGATGGACGCACTCGAGTGGCTGCGCAAGCAGCTCGACGGCGACGAGAACGATCTGCTCCATGAGATGGTGCGCGAGTTCGCCGAGCGGCTCATGGCCGCGGAGGTCGACGCGATCACCGGCGCCGGCTGGGGCGAGGTGAGCCCGGAGCGGGTGAACCATCGCAACGGCTACCGTCAGCGACCCTTCGACACCAGGGTCGGGAGCATTGAGCTGGCGATCCCGAAGCTGCGCCGTGGCAGCTACTTCCCGGACTGGCTCCTCGACCCGCGCCGGCGCGCCGAGAAGGCGCTCGTGGCGGTCGTGGCCGAGTGCTACGTCCGCGGCGTGTCGACACGGCGGGTCGACGGCCTGGTGAAGACCCTCGGCATCGAGAGCCTGTCGAAGTCTCAGGTCTCGCGCATGGCCGCCGAGCTCGACGTGGTGGTCACCGAGTTCCGCAACCGGCCCCTCGACGCCGGGCCCTACACCTACGTGTGGATGGACGCCCTCACCCAGAAGGTCCGCGAGGGCGGGCGCATCATCAACGTCGCCGTCGTGATCGCGGTCGGGGTGAACCGGGACGGTCACCGCGAGGTCCTCGGACTCGATGTGATCACCACCGAGGACGGCGCCGGCTGGCTGGCGTTCCTGCGGGGCCTGGTCGCCCGAGGCCTGGCTGGCACGTCGTTGGTCATCAGCGACGCCCACCCCGGCCTCGTCGATGCCATCGCCTCGACGCTCACAGGGGCGAGCTGGCAGAGATGCCGGACGCATTACCTGCGCAACCTGTTGACCCGGGTCCCGAAGTCCGCCCAGTCGATGGTGGCCACGCTCGTGCGCACGATATTCGAGCAGCCCGACGCGGCCAGCGTCTGGGCGCAGCACACCCGGGTCGTCGAGCAGCTCAGCGAACGGTTTCCCGACGCCGCTACGCACCTCGCCGACGCCGCCACCGACGTGCTCGCGTTCAGCGGGTTCCCCAAGGAGCACTGGCGCCAGATCTGGAGCAACAACCCCCAGGAGCGGCTCAACAAGGAACTCCGCCGCCGCACCGACGTCGTCGGGATCTTCCCGAACCGCGAGGCAGTCGTGCGTCTCATCGGCGCGGTGCTCGCCGAACAGCACGACGAGTGGGCCGTCGCCCGCCGCTACATAGGCGCCGAAGGCCTCGCCAAAGCCCGACTGCGGATCATC
>JADDPY010000357.1 GCA_016781635.1 Rubrobacter sp. | reverse complement strand
GTGCTTCTATAATCCCCGCCGCAGGCATTCAGCCCTGGGGTATCTGAGCCCCTGCGAGTACGAAAGGAGTACAATCACCCACGTCATCGCTGCCTAGAGAAGCACTGTCCACTAAACCGGGGTAACTCCAGGGCGGATGAGCGCATAGCCGATGCGGTGGAGGTGAGCCAACCGACGATCTCGCGCATCCGTAAGCAGTATGTCGAGGAGGGCCTGGAGGCAGCCCTGAACAGACGAGCCCCTAACCGGGAGTACCACAGGAAGCTGGATGGTGAGCAGGAGGCGCACCTAATAGCCCTCGCTTGTAGCGCGCCTCCACGAGGACAGGCGCGCTGGAGCTTGCGTTTCCTGGCAGACAAGCTGGTGGAGCTGGAGATCGCGGACTCGATCTCGTACCAGACAGTAGGGAGGATTCTGAAAAAAACGAGCTCAAGCCGCATCTGAGGAAGCAGTGGTGCATACCGCCGGAGGCGAACGCCGAGTTCGTGTACCGGATGGAGGATGTGCTGGAGGTGTACAAGCGGCCACACGATCCTCTCTGTCCTCAGATCTGTATGGATGAGGCCTCCAAACAGCTACTGCGCGACACCCGTGCTCCCTTGCCGATGCAGCCGGGCAAGCTCCAGAGATAGGACTACGAGTACGAGCGGGGCGGGGTGGCGAACCTGTTCTTGTTCTCGGAGCCACTTATGGGCAAGAGATGGGTGGACGTTACCGAGCATTGCACGAAGGTGGACTGGGCGTATCAGATCAAGGAGCTGGTGGACGAGCGTTATCCCGAGGCGGAGAAGATAGTGCTGGTGATGGATAACCTCAACACTCACAGCCCGGCTTCACTCTATGAGGCTTTCCCGCCAGCAGAAGCTAAGCGGCTAGCGGACAAGCTGGAGATACATTACACACCCAAGCACGGCAACTGGCTGAACATCGCCGAGATAGAGCTGAGTGTGCTGAGCCGCCAGTGCCTCGACAGACGGGTGCCCGACTTCGAGACGCTGCAGGCGGAGGTAGCTGCCTGGCAGCAGAGGCGCAACAACGAGGGCTGCAAGATCGACTGGAGGTTCACCACCGACGATGCCCGCATCAAGCTCAAGCGGCTCTATCCATCACTACAGGAGTAACAGTGTACTAGTCCGTTTCGGTCCCATCGCGCCGACGCTCGCGAGGTCTCAGCCACC
>JADDPY010000673.1:814-1118 GCA_016781635.1 Rubrobacter sp. | reverse complement strand
AGTTTCGGAGGAGGAAGAGTTTTGGAAATCTACGACTACTTCATACGGAATCACAGGAACAAGTTCATCGTGACCGAGGATGGAGCCTACTTCGTACCCTGCGCGATCGGCAACACTGTCCCCCCTTTCGCGGACATCCTGGACGAGGTTTTCGATCTGGGTGATCCGGAAGTGGTGAAGACGTTGGACGAGAAGTTCGACACCGGAACCCTTATCTTGGGCTACCTCGAAGCGGACGGAGGATTGGACATCCATGTCCCGCCGGAACGGAACGAGTACGTGCAGAAGAGGTTGGAGGAGGTCT
>JADDPY010000673.1:0-647 GCA_016781635.1 Rubrobacter sp. | reverse complement strand
GGTCACAACATGGGCTACGCCGGGGCCATCCTCAAGAGGGGCTTGGGTGACAGATACCCCGAAGCTCACGAGGCTTTCGAGAGGGATTGGGCCAATGAGACCAGAGAACCATAAAGGTAATAGGGGCTTAGCTTGTTCCAGTCAAAGGAAAATCACTCAGGCCGAAGGCTCAGAATGCGTACTCTTCAGCCTTAATTATTTCGAAGTAATCGTGATAAAACTTACGAGCACTGCCGATGAAGTCGGTGTAAGTCGGAGTCGAGAAGCCTGACTCATCTAGACGGTTGGCGATGAGGTACTCATCAATTTCCCTACCGATGATGTAGCATTTGAACGAGGGGTTACTTACGCCCGAATGTTTTTGTAAAAGACTACTGTACTGCATGGCCTGAGTAATGTGTTCCATCGTTATCTTCACGGAGGGCCGCTTGATCTCTATGATGACCAGCTTTTTGTATCCGGTTTCCTGACCGAGCCTATCTGTCATACACAAGAAATCGGGTCGCTTACCACTGTCTTGACTGTCTGTGACGCTTCCCCACTGAGCATAAATGATGTTCTTCAGTGTTGCGTCATCGTGGAGGACGGAGTAATTTTGATCGATCAACCAGATGTTCGCTCGAAGCAGGTTGTGGACTGAGTTCGGT
>JADDPY010000273.1 GCA_016781635.1 Rubrobacter sp. | reverse complement strand
GTCTGAAGTTCGCTGGCTTCCTTGGGTATTTTGATTCAGACTCGTCCGCTCAGAGGGAGGCGGGCGATGGGGCGACTGGCGGTTTTGGAGCTTTCGGAGGCGGAACGGGCTGAGCTCACCTCGCTTGCTGTGCGCCGCAATACGGCACAGGCGTTGGCGCTTCGAGCGCGGATCGTGCTTGGCTGCGCGGCGGGCGATCAGAACAAGGACGTCGCGGCGCGTCTGGGGGTTGACCCGGCGACGGTGAGCAAGTGGCGGCGGCGGTTCGTTGCCGATCGCCTTGAGGGTCTGCGTGATGAGCCGCGATCCGGGGCTCCGCGCACTGTTGATGACGACCGGATCGAAGCCGTCATTGTGAAGACGCTGGAGAGCGTGCCGTCCGACGCTACCCATTGGAGCTCACGCGGCATGGCTAAGGCGAGCGGGCTTTCGGTTTCGACCGTCCAGCGCATCTGGCGCGCCTTCGGCCTCCAGCCGCATAGGCTGGAGACGTTCAAGCTGTCGACCGATCCCGACTTCGTCCCGAAGGTGCGTGACGTGGTCGGCCTGTACATGAGCCCGGCCGACCGCGCCGTGGTGCTGTGCGTCGATGAGAAGTCACAGATTCAGGCGCTCGACCGCAGCCAACCCATGCTGCCGATGCGCCCTGGCCAGCCGGCACGGCAAACCCACGATTACAAGCGTCATGGAACCACCTCTTTGTTCGCTGCACTCGACATCGCCACCGGCCGGGTAATCGGAAAATGTTATCCGCGCCACCGGGCGAGCGAGTTCAGGAAATTCCTGGACGAGATCGAAGCCAATGTGCCGGCCGACCTCGACGTTCATCTCGTCATGGACAATTACGCAACGCACAAAACCCAGCTCATCCGCGACTGGCTCGCCAAGCGTCCGCGCTGGCATGTCCACCTGACGCCAACCAGCGCGTCCTGGCTCAACCAGGTCGAGCGCTTCTTCGCGCTCATCACCGAGCGACAGATCAGGCGCGGAATCCACCGCAGCGTCAAGGCGCTGCATGAAGCAATCACCAGCTTCATCGATCAACACAATGCCGATCCCAAGCCCTTCCGCTGGACAAAATCGGCCGACGATATCCTCGCTTCAATCAAGCGGTTCTGCCTCAGGAACACGCCCCAGGCCTCCCAAACCGAACGAACTTCTGGTTCAGGACACTAGCGGACGACTTCCCCGCCCTTCATCACCAGCCGTAC
>JADDPY010000062.1 GCA_016781635.1 Rubrobacter sp. | reverse complement strand
TGGTGAGCCGCCCGGGGATACGCCGGGACCTCCTGGCGATGCGGCCGGTGGCGGACGTCGTTCGGCGGCGGCTCACGGGGAGGGATGGAGGGGCGCTGCCGCTGGATCCGGTGCAGGCCGTGGTGGAGTTCGTCCGGTACGTCGGGCAGCGCCGGGACATGTTCTTCGCGGCGCAGGCCGCCCGGCGCCTGCACAATCTGGACGGGTTCCCGCTCGGGGTGCCGGAGAGTTACCGGCGGTACTCGACGGGGCGCTGCGCGACGTTCGAGACGCCGGAGGACGGGACGGCGCCTGACGAGTTTCTCCCCGGGGCCTCCCGGGCGCTCGTGCGGCTTGCGCTGACGGAGGGGGTCCACTTCGCCGACGCCGCGCCGGAGCGTTTCGTGTGGGCGGACGGGAAGCTGTGGTTCGCGGACCCGACGGAAGCCTTCGCCCTGGACGAGGAACGGCTGCGGGGGCTGGCGGAAGTTCTGGCGGCCGTGCGGCGGGGGGATGCGGACGGCGTGGCGCGCACCCTGCCGCTCCTCGGGTGCCGGGTCCCCCAGGACGACCGGGTGCTCCGGCGCGAGCTTCGCGACGCTCTGGGCTCGTTGGGCGGGCCGCTGTGGCAGGAGCATACCCTCGCGGAGATCCGGGCTCGCGGCCTCGAGGCGGTTAGAAGGGGCGGGGTGGTGCTCCCGACGGAGGTGGCCGGGCTGTTCGATTCCCTCGTGGACGCCGAGCGGCTGGGGAGGCATGAAGCGACGTCCCCCGGGGAGGCGGCGCCCGCCACCGTCGCCGCGGCGGAGGCGGCAGGGGAGCTTATAGGGAGGTTTCGGGACCCGCTCTACGTGATGGGAAGAACGGCGGGGAGGCTCGTCCAGGGCGACGCCTACGCGGAGTATCCGCGCCAGCTTCACGCTCTGCTCGAAGAGCTCAAGGACGGCGAGATCGAGGTGGCCTTCCGCCACCGGGGCCTGGATGAGTTGATCTCCCGCGTCGATATCCTCGCCAACAGGCTCGTCTTCGCCCTACTCATAGGCGCCCTTATATTAGGGTCTTCCCTGATCGGGGTCTTCGGCGAGAGCGGCGTGCGCGTCCTCGGGATAGGCGTATTCGGCCTCGTCGGCTTCGTCCTCGCCGCCCTGCTCGGGCTCGCCCTGCTCCTGGGTATCATCCGCTCGGGGCGGCTGTAGGTAGCTAGGAGGCGGCGGGGTCTTCGACGAGCATACCTTCGGTAGCGGCTGCGGGTTGAGTTCCTGATCCGAGGATACGAGAACGAGGGGCGATAGCCCGAAAGCCACGCGCTGCTCCTGGAGGAGCAACGCCGTCGCGAGTTGCAGGCAGTCGTAGGCTCGTAGCCGATGCCCCTCGGCGACCTCGACCGACCGCTCGGCCGTTGCGATGCCAGACTCGATGATCTTGTACAAGCCCCGTACGTCTTCTCGCAATCGGGCCGCCGCTACCGAAATCTCCTCGGTATCTCCCCCAGTGACGGATGCCCTCCTATAAAGGGCAGCGAACACTTCGATTACGCTGATCCGACCGAGGTGCAGTTCGTGATCTGTGCTCCCATCAAGGATTTGTAGTACCTTGCTCGACCCTCGCTTCGCAACGTAGCGTTTGACCGCTGCGCTGGCGTCCAGGTAGTAGGCAGTCAACAGGAGCCGCCTCTAGCGCCGGTCCTCGATTATCTGCTCCGACAGTGGCTTCCCCTCGATTCTCGCAAGGCGCCGGCTGCGTGAGCTCCTCTTGCCTGGGTCCGGGTCTGTTATCTTTACGCTGGCCTCCTCCAGGGCCTGCCGGTACCTTTCCTCGGCACTCTCGCCAGCCCTCTCCTCCAGGCGGGCCAGGTCTTCCGTGCTGACCAGCGCCGCGACGGGCTTGCCGTGACGCTCTATCACGATCCTCTCCCCCCGTAACGCACCCTGTTCAAGTACTCCGAAAGGTGCGTCTTCGCCTCGTGCGTTCCGACCTTCTCGTTAGCCATCCCGACCAGAACGTAGTTTACAACCAGAACCGTTTGGATAAACTCCGGATGTCGAGCCGGCGGTAGAAGGAGAAGTCGCGTGGAGGGTCAGATCCGCACCGAGGTTTTGAAGACGATCCCCTACGGGTTCTACATTACGGGGGTGATCGGGGCGAACGGCGAGGCCAACGGCTTCACGACCTGCTGGGTCTCCCAGGTCTCCTTCGAGCCGCAGCAGGTGATCGTGGCGGTGAGGAAGGACCAGCACACCCACGACCTCATAGAGGCTGGCGGTGTTTTCTCCCTGAACTACCTCTCCACGGACCAGGAAGAACTCGCCCGCAAGTTCACGGAGCCCCTCGACAACGACGCCGGGACCGTCGGCGGCTCCCCCTACACGACCGGCGAGGCCACCGGCGCCCCGCTCTTCGACGAGGCCTTCGCCCACCTCGAGTGCCGCATCGTGGGCAAGATGGAGGGAGGCGACCACACGATCTACCTGGGCGAGGTCGCCTCAGCCGCCCTCAAGCGCCCCGCCGACATCCTCACCGACCTCGACACCACGATGGACTACGGCGGTTAAAGCCGCTCGATAAAAAAGCTTGCGCTCGGTCCGAACAACATGCCTTCGGGGGGATGCGGAGCGCGGCGAGACGTGGCAAAGTGACGGACTATGAGCTCTACAAAAATCGTTAGGGAGAAAAAGAAGCAGACCGGCCGCAAGAACTCTACCGAACCGCCCTGGAACGTCCTCTTGCACAACGACTGGGAAAACTCCATGTCGAAGGTGGTACTGATCCTGACGAAGGTCTTGCCGGGTATGACCCTCGGGAGGGCCATAAAGATTATGTACGAGGCTCACTCATCCGGGCGGGCGGTAGCCAAGCGGTGCCACAAGGAGCTTGCGGAACTCTACAAGGAGTGCCTGCAAGGAGAAGGGCTAACGGTAAGCCTCGAACCGGCGGAATAGCGGGAGGCTCCACGCGCGCGAACCCGGGGCAAAGGGTTGCTCCCCTTCGCCCCGGGTTCGCGGCTCGATGATCTTTAGATCTTGCCGAGCATCCTACGGACGTACAGACCGTCGCGGTAGCCGCGGTAGTAGGCGAGGCGATCCGCCCCCTCCCAGTCGTTCAAGTGGTCGTTCTCCGCGAAGGTATCCACGGGCTGGAAACGCCCGTCCCACCAACCACCCTGATACGCAGGCGTCTCGCTGAGAACCTCAGAAGTAGAACGCCCGACGACAGGAGATTCTAGATTCCTCACGACTTGTTCCTGGAGCATGGCGGTCCTCCTGCTTCGACTCGTCTTCCAGCCCGTATATTACATATGTGTTTCACGTAATTCAGCTTACGTTAACGAATCCTAATAAATGTTGCGATGAGGACCCTGCTTCGTTTTGGGCACGGTGGCCTGCTCGCCGCTACGAGACGCACGAGATCCTCACGCTCGACGAGCGCTACTTCCGCATGCTGCGCGGTTCACGCGACAGCCCGTGGCGTCTGCTCCCGGCGGACAGTCAACCCTCCAGGGATGGGCTCAGGCCAGAGGCTCGGGCTCGCGGGGCTCGTCGGAGCGGGGCAGTTCGGGTTCGCGGCCGGGCATGATCGGCTCGGGGTCGCCGAGTTCGCCTTCGTCCGGAGCATCGTCATCGAGGAAGGTGTCGGGGACACGGGGGCGGAAGAGGCCGAAGGACGAGGTGTAGCCGTGGAGGAAGGTTTCGCCTCCGACGGGGCCGATCTCACCGTTGCAGAAGAAGCCTCCGACGGGTAGGTCGCCGAGGTGCTGCTTGAAGATGCCGGTGTCGAAGTTCGGCTCGCCGTAGAGGTGCTCGCCCCGCCCGAGACAGGAGAAGAACAGGGCCCCCGAGAGATCCTCCTTGCGGAGCAGGGTATTCTCGTAACCCGTGAGCATGGTGTGGAGGTCTTCGGCGGAAGTCTTGGCGTCGCGCAGGTGGAAGCGAACGCGCATCCCTTCCTGCAGGCGTTCGCCGACGCCCAGCGCCCCGCTCTTCGGGTCTATCCCGACGAGGTTTCGGATGAGGAAGTCGCCGACCTTGGCGTCCTCCGCGAACTCGTCCATAAGGACCCCTATAAAGAGCGAGGTACCCGCGAGCCTACGCTCCTCCTCGTCCATACCGGAGAAGATCTCCCGGAGGACCTCCAGCGCCGGGCGGCCTTCGAGCTCGCGCAGGATGTTGCCGTCGGAGGCCGTGACCTGCATGAGCTCGCCCACGGGGCGGCAGCCCTGGGCAACGACGGTGTCGACGACCACGTCGCCGGTGAAGGAGGCCCCGATCACGCCCTCCGTGTAGACCTTGTCGTTCAGGAAAAGGGCATTGAGGTGCGGGGAGGTGGCGCCGCTGGCGAGACCCCCGATCTTGGCAGCACCCGGGAAGGCGAAGTCGAGGCCGGCGAGGAGGGCTTCGGACCTCGTGCTGAAGGGGTCCGCGAGCAGGACGAACTGGGGCTCCTCGGTGCGCTTGACGCCGACGAGATCCTCCCAGGCGTCGGGGGGACCGTCGGGGTCTGGGAGTGAGTCTTCGAGGTGGAAGGGCCTGATGACGACATCGGGGAGGCGGGCCGCGGTGAGCGTGACGGCGGGGGACTGCTCGATCTCCTCCCCACCCCCTATCACGCCGCCCGCGGAGCAGCCGAGGAGCGTTTGAGGAGCGAGGGCCCCATTCAGCGTTTCGTACAGCCCATCGTAGAACTCGGCGAAGTGGGGCGTGACGAAGGCGAAAGCCACGGTGACGGGACCGGGGCCGAGCTCCGCCCGGACGCCCCCCGCGCACTCGAGGACGGCCTCCTCGAAAGAGGTCTTACGCGATACCGCCGTTGCCCACTTCATGCCTCTAACCTCCGCTTCTCGCCTCCAACCTTTATACCGCGCCGCTCCAACGCTTGTCGGCGGCCTTGAGCCGCGCCCTTCGGTGGAGCAGATACGCGAAGAGTGCCGCACCGAGAGCCGCCGGGACGAGGAGACCGGAGAAGACGGCGACCCCGATCCAAAACGCAACGGCAATTATTGTGCTGTCGACCATGCCGGCCGGGGGTGCTACCCTCCCCCACCTCTTGCGGCCGAAGGCGAGGATGAGGGCGGTGGCGAGGGCGCCGGAGAGGAGCCATCCGAGATAGTTACTCAGCGGGATGCCGTAGTAGGGACCGCCCTCCGGCCAGACCCAGAAGCCTAAAGAAGCCGCGCCGGGGTCCAGCA
>JADDPY010000220.1 GCA_016781635.1 Rubrobacter sp. | reverse complement strand
GGATCGTTCATCGGTCGGTGGGCTGATCAGCGCGTAGAAACACCGAAGTGCCCTCTGACCAGGGAAGACTTGGACTTGCGACGGTGCAAGTAGTCCCGGCAGGAAGGCACTCGGTAGGTGAAGCGTACGACGTGGTCCTCAGGTCTGTTGGTCACGGCTGATGGTGTCGGGGTGGTTGCCCACGCGGGTAGCGTCGCGACCCGGCTCCTGGCCGACCGGACAGGACTTACCGGTGAGCTCTCAAAGGCGATGGCCCGCCGCAGCTTCGTGCCGGTCCACGACCGCGGCCGGGTGCTGGTCGACGTGGCGGTGATGCTCGCCGATGGCGGTGAAGCGATCGCTGACATCGACGTGCTGCGCCATCAGGCCGGCGTGCTGGGTCCGGTCGCGTCGCCGCCCACGGTGTGGCGGACCCTGGACGAGGTCACGTCGAGCCGGTTGAAGAAGATCGCCACCGCGCGGGCACGGACCCGCCGCCACGTCTGGGCTCAGCTGCCCGACGGCGTCCCGGTCAGCCGGGTCGCCGGGACCGACCTCGGTGAGGTCGTGGTACTCGACGCAGACGCCACGATCGTGGTCACGCACAGCGAGAAGGAGAACGCGGCCGCGACGTTCAAGCGGACCTTCGGCTACCACCCGCTCGGGGTGTGGTGCGACAACACCCAAGAGTTCCTCGCAGCCAAGCTCCGGGCCGGGAACGCCGGGTCGAACACCGCCGCTGACCACATCGAGGTGTTGACCGACGCGATCGCCCAGATCCCCGGCACCTACCGCAAGAAGTTGCTGATCCGCAGTGATGGCGCCGGTGCCTCCCATGGCCTGCTGGACTGGCTCACCGCACAGGGCGAGGTCCGCGGTCGCAGCGTGGAGTACTCCGTGGGGTTCGCGGTCACCGAGAAGATCCGCGACGCGATCACGCTCGTCCCGCAGAAGGTCTGGGCTCACGCGATCGACGCCGACGGCGGCATCCGTGACGGCGGCGACGTCGCCGAGCTCACCGGACTCCTCGACTTGGGCACGTGGCCGGCCGGCATGCGGGTCATCGTCCGCCGTGAGCGGCCCCATCCTGGCGCACAACTGTCGCTGTTCGAAGAGGCCGACGGCTGGCGCTACCAAGCCTTCGTCACCAACACCAGCACCGGTCAGCTGGCGTTCCTCGAGGCCCGGCACCGGGCCCACGCCCGGGTCGAGGACCGGATCCGGCACGCCAAGGACACCGGCCTGGGTCGCTTCCCATCC
>JADDPY010000385.1:1396-5203 GCA_016781635.1 Rubrobacter sp. | reverse complement strand
GCGGAACGGTCTCTAAAGACGGTTGCATGTTCAGTATCGTCCGACTAGCAAACCACCGTCCACGATGATGGTCTGGCCGGTCAGGTAGCGGGCCGCGTCGGAGGCGAGGAAGAGGATCACATCGGCGATATCCTCGGGCTCTCCTGCCCGGCCCATCGGGATGAACTCCGCAGCTTGCTCCAGCCCCTCGGGGCCCAAGGAATGCTCCTCGGAGAGGGCCTGGGCCGTGCGGATATAGCCCGGAGCTATACCGTTGACGCGCACCCCGTCCCGGGCCAGCTCGACGGCGAGGCCGCGCACGAGGCCCACGACTCCGGCCTTGGCCGCCGAGTACTGGACGTGCTCATCCCATCCGTAGGCCACGCCCATGATGGACGAGACGGCGATCATGCTTCCCTTCCCGGCCTCGCGCATCGCGGGGGCCACGGCGCGGCAGACCCGCATCACGCCCTTGAGGTCTATCTCGTGCGTCTGGTCCCACTTCTCGTCCGAAAGCTCGGGCAGGGGCACCCTGTGGGCGATCCCGGCGTTCGCCACCACGGCGTCTAAAGAACCGTAACGCTCCTGCACGCCCCCGACCACGGCGTCGGCCTGCTCCGTGCTCGTCACGTCCAGGCGGTGGTACTCGGCCTCCCCGCCGTCGGCGTTGATACCGGATGCCACCCCCTCGCCCTCCTCGTCGAGGACGTCCGTCACGATAACCCTGTAGCCCGCGTCCCCGAACGCCCGCGCCGTGGCTGCTCCGATCCCGATACCCGCACCCGTCAAGAGAACGGTAAGCTTCCCTCCGTCGTTCACGCTATCCTCCTCCCGCCGGCCGTGGACGACCGGCCTCCCCTTATCTGCCTAGAGCATCACGTCGCCCGAATTAGGTCCGAGCGTCTGCCCGACGTACAACGATGCCGCGTCCGAGACGAGGAACGCGACAGTCTGCGCGACCTCCTCGGGCTCGCCGAAGCGACCGAGCGGGAGCTCGGCGGCCTTGGTGTTGCGCCACTCCTCCGAAAGTCCAAGCACGAGCTCGGTGTTGATCGGGCCCGGCGCCACGGCGTTTACCCGAACGCCCCCCTTCGACACCTCGCGGGCGAGGGATTTCGTGAGGCCGATGATCCCGGCTTTGGCGGCGCTGTAGTGCGAGAGCTCTACGCCTCCGATCTGGCCGAGCTGCGAGGCGACGTTGACCACCACGCCACGGCCCCGCTCCAGCATCCCCGGCAGCACGGCGCTCGTACACAGGAACGTCCCCCCAAGATGTACCGCGACCATGTTCTGGAAGTCCTCGAAGGTCAACTCGACGAAGGGCTTCTGCTGCAGAAACCCGGCGTTGTTCACCAGGACCTCGACCGGCCCGAACCCCTCCTCCGCCGCCCTCACGATCCCGGCGACGTCCTCGGGTTTCGAGACGTCGCCGGGGGCCGTGGCTGCTCGTCCCCCCGCGGCTTCTATCCGGGAGACTACCTCCCCTGCGGCCTCGGGAGAGAGGTCGTTCACCGCGACCCTATAACCTTCCTTCGCCAGCTTCTCGGCGATGGCCCGTCCTATGCCGTTACCGGCCCCCGTAACCAGGACTACCCTTCCGCCCTCGGAGTCGGACACGTCCATATCTCCCCTCGTAGAAAGGGGGCGGGCCGGTTGGATCCGGCCCGCCCCATTCGACCCCCGTCTGCGCGTTTACCGAACGCGGGCGGCGGTGGAGTGTTCCGCTACGGCCTCGGCCTCGTCCAGGCTCTTCACGTCGCGGGTACCGAGCATGAGTAAGCCGGACAGTATCGTGGCGAGACCACCGCTCAGAAACGCGGCGGTTATTGTGCCCGTACCCAGGCCGAGGAAGAGCGAGAGCAAGGCAGCACCGGCGATCGCCCCTAGCGGGCCCATGGCGTTTACAAACGAAGTCCCCGTCCCCCGCACCCTGGTCGGAAAAGACTCGCCCATGAAGAACAGGAGGGCGGCGTAGGGGCCGATGATGAAGAACAGCCCGATCGTGTACATGGTCAGCACAAAGGCCGCAGAGTCGGGTCCGAACAGCATCAGCGTGAAGGCTACGCCCGAGATCAACCAGCCGCCGGCGATGGTCAGGCGCCGCCCTATGCGGTCACCAACGAGCCCGTGACAGACGTAGCCGATGTAGGCGGCGGCGTTCGAGACGACGAGGATGAGAAGCGCGTTCGAGAACTCCACGCCCTTACCCTCCGTAAGGACCGTGGTGCCGAGCACGGCGAAGACCTGGATGCCGATCCAGTTCATCAGCATCGCGAGGCTGATGAAGATCGTGTGCTTCCTGATACCCGGCTCGAAAAGCTGCTTGAAGGTCGACTCGTCGGCATGGCTGGCGTCTATGCCGTACTGACTCCCGAAATCGACGGCCTCATCGCGCCGTCCCTGCTTCTCCAGGGAACGAACGTGCTTCATCGCCTGAAACCTCGGAGATTCCCTGAGCTTGAAGCCGAGGATGACGATAACTACCGCCGGGAAGGTCGCGATGAGGAACGTCCCCCTCCAGCCGACGGCCGGCACCAGCACCGCCGCCAGGGCAGCACCCATCAGCACGCCTATCGGCCACCCGCCCTGCACCAGGCTGTAGATGAACCCGCGGTTCTTCCGGTTGCCGTACATCTCGTTGAGGTAGGTGGCGTTCACCGCCTGCTCCGAGTAACCCAGGCCCGAGAAGGTGCGGATCACCGTCATGTACAGACCCGCGAAAGCCCCGGGGGCCAGAGCCGTGAGCCCTGAGCTTATGGCCGCCCCCGCTGTCGCGATGATCATCGACGGTTTCCGGCCCAAATAGTCGAGCATCGGCCCGACCGCAAGCGCCACGAGGAAAGTCCCTACACCGACGAACGTGACTATGAGCGTGCTGAAGGCGGTGGACCAGCCAAACTCCTCCGAGATGACCGGGAGCAGCGTCCCGAAAAGCGTGTAGTCGTAGACGGAGAAGGTCCACGCCAAAAAGCAGACGATCGACGAATAAACCAACGTCTTGTTGGTGATGGGCGAAGTATCTACCCCTCCCGTATTACCGCCGCGACCCTGATTTCCCGAACTAGCCAAGGACCACCACCTTTCTCTTCTCTCTTTTCCCCTACCCCTTCCGGAGGATGAGGGCTATCTCTAGGGAATCATAGATTGGTATGTACATTTGCGTCAAGCAAACCTTTGACCGAACATGACCATCTTCAGCGTCGGGGTCAGATTCTATGTTTTACTGGCTGACAGCTACGAAAGGTCGTTGGCCTATTACGTCTTACGTTGCATGGTCGCTCGTATTGTTTGCGGTAGTTTCGTTGTGGGGCGTGGCGATGTCGCAGATCGGGGGGCACCTGCGCCAGGGCTTATTTCCCGCCGCGCGGCTGGCGACGATGGCGGTGACCATCTCGGTCGCAGCGGTCGTCACGATCGTGGTCGCGGGCGCGGCCTTCTTCGGTGCTCCCTCCCTGGCGAGCGACCCGGAGGGAGGCCCCCTCGCAGAACCAGCTTGCCCAGCAGAGGTGAGGGGGGCGTTCGTCTTCAGCTTCGGCCTCGAGCAGGGTTCACGGACACTCTCACAGTGCCCGGCGAGGAGCGCTGGAGGATGATCTCCAGCGCATACCAGTCCGAATGGCAAAGATCTTCCGCCCGATGGACGGCGGCAACCTTCGGTGAGGTAAGAGCGCACGGTAAAGGCCGTAGAAAGTCGCCCTGCAAGGGAAGCTTATACTCCCCTGCTAGCAGGAGAGTACGAGCACGTGATCCGGACACCCATGCCGCTCTCGATCACCGACGAAGAGTTAGGTGGGGCTTCTCTATCCCGCCCGGGTGGTAAGCGAAGCC
>JADDPY010000385.1:0-1330 GCA_016781635.1 Rubrobacter sp. | reverse complement strand
GCTCAGCAGCTTCTCGAGGTAGCCGGTGTCGTATCTACCGGAGAGGAAAGCCTCCTCGCCTAGGAGACGGAGGTGGAGGGGTATGGTGGTTTTTATGCCTTCCAGGCGGTACTCCTCCAGCGCCCGACGGCCGCGGGCGAGGGCCTCGCGACGGTCGGCACCCCAGACGACGAGCTTGCCTACCATCGAGTCGTAGAACGGCGGTATGTGGTAGCCTGCGAAGACTGCCGTGTCCACCCGGATGCCGGGCCCGCCGGGCACCTCGACGGCCGTGACCTCCCCCGGCGACGGGAAAAAGTCATTCTCCGGGTCCTCGGCGTTTATGCGGAACTCTATTGAGTGGCCGGAGAGCCGGATCTCGTCCTGCCTCAGCGAGAGCCCCTCGCCCGCGGCGACCTTCAGCTGCTCCTTGACCAGGTCTACGCCGGTGACCTCCTCCGTAATCGGGTGTTCGACCTGTATCCGGGTGTTCATTTCTATAAAGTAAAAGGACTCGTCTTCGTCCACCAGGAACTCGACGGTCCCCGCGTTCGCGTAGTCCACCTGCTCCGCCAGACGCACGGCGGCGCTGGTGATCGCCTCTCGCGTTTCCGGATTTAGTCCCGGGGAAGGCGCCTCTTCCAACAGCTTCTGCCGCCGCCGCTGCATCGAGCATTCGCGCTCGTAGAAGTGGACGGCGTTCCCCTCCCCGTCGCCCATCACCTGCACCTCCACGTGGCGTGGGTCCACCAGGAACTTCTCCAGGTACACCGAGCCCTCCCCGAACGCCGCCGCGGCCTCGCGCGAGGCCGCCCTGACGGCCTCTTCGAGCTCACCGGCGCTCTCGACGACGCGGATGCCCCGCCCGCCGCCCCCGGCAGCCGCCTTGACCATGACGGGGAAGCCGATCTCTTCGGCCTTCTCCAGAGCTTCGTCGGGGGTCGCGTTGCCGATCGTACCCGGCACTACCGGCACGCCGGCCTCCCTGGCGAGCCGCCGCGCCGCCGACTTGTCGCCCATCCTCTCGATGGCCTCCGCCGACGGACCGACAAAGGCCAGCCCAGCGTCCCGGCAGGCCGCGGCGAAACCGGCATTCTCGGCGAGGAACCCGTAGCCCGGATGCACCGCGTCGGCCCCTCTCTCCCTGGCGGCCCCGACGATGGCTTCGACGTTCAGGTAGCTCTTCTGGGCCTTCGGCGGACCGATGTGGACGGCCTCGTCGGCGAGCCGGACGTGCAGGGCCTCCTCGTCCGCGCTCGAGTAGACGGCGACCGACGCCACATCCAACTCGCGGCAGGCGCGTATGACGCGCAGGGCGATCTCGCCGCGATTGGCGATCAAAACCTTCTTC
>JADDPY010000045.1 GCA_016781635.1 Rubrobacter sp. | reverse complement strand
GTCCCCAAATCCTGGACAGGTTTTAGGTCGTTGTTAGTGTACCCTGGCGATGCTCCTCCCGCCAGGCCGCCTCAAACTCGGCGGGCGTGAGGTACCCCAACGCCGAGTGAATCCGCTTCGTCCGATAGACGTCGTCGATGAAGTGCCCGATCTGCGCCAAGGCATCCTCGAAATCTTCGTAGTCGGCCAGGGCCACCTCCTCTTCTTTAATGGTACGGATCAGCCGTTCCGCGTAGCCATTTTCGCGCGGCTCGCCCACCGCAGCCATGCTGATCGCCACGTCTGCCTGCTGCAACGTCTGGATGTAGGTGGGCGAGGCATATTGAATCCCCTGATCGCTGTGGTGGATCTGCGGCCGGTGGTGGACCAACGCTCGCTCCAGCGCGACGAGTGTCAACTCCTGGCCCAGGCTCGGGCCGAGGTTCCAGCCGCGAATGTTGCGTGTAAAGACGTCCATCACCACCGCCAGGTAGATGAACTCACGGCGTAACCGGATAAATGTGATGTCGCTGACCCAGATCTCGTCTGGGATGGTGGCCACCCGGTCAGCAACGAGGTTGGGGTAGCGGCCGTAACTATGCTGACTATTGGTGGTGCGACAGCTCCGCCGTTTTAGCCGGCGCTTGAGCCCTAATTCGCCCATCAGCCGCCGGACCCGCTTGCGGCCGACGACCAGCGGCGCGGGTGGACGCCGCACTTGCTGTGTGAGCCGCCGGCTGCCATACGTCGGAAATTCCTGGGCAGCTGCCTCCAATGCCTGCCGCAGCTCAGTCTCGTCCCGCACCACTAGTTGATAGTAGAGGGTGCTTCGCGGCAACTCCAGCAGGCGACAGACCACGGTCAGCGGATAGTCGTGCCCAAGCATCTGGATTACCTGCCGTTTCTGGTCCCGCGTGAGTCCAAGAGTTGTGAGACTTTTTTTGCGATCTCCAGCTCCATGGTCAGCCGCCCGACCAAGCGCTCCAGGTCCGCGATGCGGGCTTGGTCTACCTCACGCTGCTGGTTGGAGGCGAAGAGCATGGGTGCCCGCTCCAGAAACTCGGCTTTCCAACGGGTCACCACTTGCTCTTTGAGGTCGTAGTCGCGGCAGACCTGGGCCACGCTCTTGAGCGTGGTCAGGACCTCCAGCACGACTCGGGTCTTGAATTCTGGCGTAAAGCTCCGTCGCTGATTCATGGTCGTGTCCCCTTCCTAGACAGCATCATACCCACTTAGGTAGTTGTCCAGGATC
>JADDPY010000218.1 GCA_016781635.1 Rubrobacter sp. | reverse complement strand
GGCCCCTGGCTGCTCCAGTTGGAGTGGACGTCGGTGACCTGGCGAATCTTTATCGCCGACTCGGTGTTCTGCTCCTGCTGGGGCTTGTCCGTCACTATGCTCCTCCTCGTTCTCGTTCTCCCGACGGACCTCTTCTACCCGCGCAAGCTCTAACCGCAAACGGCACAACGCGAGGGCTGGAGCCTAGAGAAGGATGCCGTCATGCGCCGCACCGCTAGCGCCTCCTCCGGCGCTCCCGCGCACGTTTCTCCATCTCCAGCGCCTTCGCGCCCAGTATTTCGGCAAGGTCCGCGCGGTCCGAGGGCGGCAGGGCGAGCATCCGCCCAGAAGGGCTCGGGGTAAGGGACCAGGGCCTATGTGGGTATCTGTTGGCCGGATTCGTCTCCGGAGTCGATCGTGATGACCTTCTCAGAGGTGAGGGTGCGGTGCACCGGGCATTTGTGAGCGATCTCCAAGAGCTTCGAGCGTTGCTCGTCGCTTAGCGGCCCCTCGAGCTCGATGCTCAACTCGATCGAATCGAGCTTCCCCTTCTCGGTCTCGCACACTTCGCAATCGTCGGCGTGTATCCTCGAGTGCCGAAGCCGGGTGGTGACGCCCCGGAGGGGCATGTCCTTCCTCTGGGCGTACATCGTGACGGTCATCGCCGTGCATGCCCCGAGAGATGCGAGCAGCAAATCGTAGGGGTTGGGACCTTGGTCGGACCCTCCCAAATGCGGCGGCTCGTCCGCCGACAGCCGGTGCGATCCGACGAAGACTTCGTGGTGCAAGCCTTCCCCGTCTCCGCGGACAACCACTTCCTTACGGTCCTCGCTCATAGAAGCTCCTCGGTTCGTCGAAAACTGCACTCTTTCCCTGAAGGGCATGCTACACGATTCCTTCGGCACCCCCAATGGGTTCTGCCGCTCGCGCCCCGGCCTGGTACTCCGATATTCGTGTGGGTCCGTTATCTTTCCGTTGCCGCTTCGTTACCGCCTAGCCAAACTGGACCTCGTCGCCGACAACTACAGAGCCCAGCTGGCCGAAGGTATGATCTCGATGGCGAAGCTTCGCGAGAAGCTCGACGCCGTGGCGGAGGAGCGCGGGGGCTGGAGGCGCGGCTCGCGATGCTCGCGGACGGGGAGGTCCACCTGAGGGAGCTTCAGGAGTTGCCGGACCTGGTCGAGGACTCGCTGACCTGCCGGAGCTCATCGGGCCGGAGGTTCGGGTCCGCGAATACGAGACCGTGCCGGAGCCGCGTACACCCGACAATCCCCTCGGCGTCTACACGCTCACCTCCGGTAGAATCAGGCACCTGAGCGAGGAGGAACTGGCCGACAAGCACCTCGCCGCCGAGGCCGCCCGGGGCGCGAGGTTCCGGGAGCTATACGCGAGGCTCGGCCTCCGGGCTGCGGTCCACCTGGATGGCACCGTGAAGATCACGGTGGCGGCCACGAACACAAAGGGAGTTATGCCTTGGGACGAATCAAGCTTACAATCCAACACCTTTACGCCGACATGATGAACCTCTACGGCGACCGTGGGAACGTCATCTCCATAAAGAAGCGGTGCGAGTGGCGGGGGATCGAGGTCGATGTCGTGGACCTTGGGCTCGGGGAGCCCATCCGTCCGACCGGGTGCGACGTTTTTCTGTTCGGCGGCGGGCAGGATCGCGAGCAGACGCTGCTCGTCGACGACCTCTCGGGGGCGAAGGGCAGGGAGCTGAAGGCCATCGCGGAGGATGGCGGCGTGATCCTCGGGGTGTGTGGCGGTTACCAGCTTATGGGGCACTACTACGAGACGCCGGAGGGGGAGAAGCTGCCCGGGGTCGGCATCTTCGACATGCACACGCGCCCGCGCAGGCCCGATGAACCCCGCCTGATCGGCAACGTTCTCGCGAGGGTGCGACCCCTGGAAGGCGAAGCGGGTACGACCCCCCGCGAGATCGTCGGCTTCGAGAACCACGGCGGTCGCACGGAGCTCGGGGACGGCACCGAGTCATTAGCCGATGTGATCTCGGGCCACGGCAACAACGGCCAAGATGGCACCGAGGGCGCCCGCCGATTCAACTCCTACGGTACCTACCTCCACGGCTCCTTGCTCCCCAAAAACCCGTGGCTCACCGATCAACTCGTCCTAAACGCCCTCCGCCGCACGGACGACTCGTTCGAACTGGAACCGCTCGATGATGCGGCGGAGCGTGCCGCCTTCGCTTCCGCGGCGGGAAGGGTGCGGAGCGGGGAGGGTTAGCCCCGGAGGGGCTAACCCTCCCCGAGCCAGCGTTCAAGGAGACTGACGTATCCCGCGAAGTCGTCCCGGTGGATGCTGTGCCCGGTCTCGAGAACTTCTACGGTGCCATTCTTAAGCGCCTCCGCGACGGCGGTGCGCTCGGGCTCGAGCATAAACGAGCCCATCTCCTCGCTCCCGAGGACGAGCAAAGAAGGCACCTCCAGGGCTTCGATCATGGCTGGGAGGTCGAGCCGAAGGCCACTGCGTACCATCTCGACGACGGGTCCTGCATCGCAGCCGAGATCACCAGCCACGTCGTTTGCTACGTCCTCATCGGTCCACGAGGGGTGCTCGGCGCGTAGGTTTCGGGCTACGGCCTCCGGGTCTTTCTTTGCGCGAGCAACGCCTGCCTCCACGTCCTGCGCTACCCCGTCGAAGCCACTGGAGCCGCCCTTCGAGTCGGGTGGGTCCTCCAGCACGAGCCTGCGCACGAGGCCGGGGTGCTCGGTACCGAGCTTGAGGGCGGTAAGCGCGCCCAGGGAGTGACCGAGCAGAACGTCCACGTGTTCGCCAGGGCCCAGCAGCGGCGTGACCGTCTCGTGGACGTCGGCGGCGAGGTCCACGATCTCCTCACCGCCGGACATACGGGGGCTATCGCCGTGGCCGCGCAGGTCGACCGCGACGACGTGCCAGCCGCGTTCGGTGAACCAGGGCCCGACGCGCCACCAGGTGCGTGACGAAGAGGTGACGCCGTGTATGAGCACTGCGAGCGGTCGCCCCTCCTCGCCCCAGCTTCGGGTCGCGAGCTTCAGAAGCTTTCTACCGCCGGCCGGAGGTCGAGCTCGAGCGTCCAGGCGGTCGAGTTCTGGCGGTGGAGTTGCCAGTATGCCTCGGCGATAGCGTCGGGGGAGAGCATCGTGCTCTCGTCGCGGTCCGGCGACATGCTGCGCACCCTGGGCGTGTCGATCTGCCCGTCTATGATCGTGTGGGCGACGTGGACGCCCCGCGGCCCGAACTCCCGGGCCATGGACTGGGCCAAAGCCCTCAAGGCGAACTTACCCGTCGCGAGAGCCGAGAACTTCGCCGAACCCCTCAGGGAAGCTGTAGCACCCGTGAGGATGACCGTCCCGCGCCCCTGCTCCAGCATCGCGGGTAGAACCTGCTGGGCGGCGTAGAACGCGCCCGCGCAGTTCGCCTTGAGGCATGCGTCGAAATCCTCGGGGCTCAGATCCATGATGCCACCCATTCGGAACGCGCCCGCGTTGTAGACGAAGACCTCCGGGTCGCCCAGAGAGTTCCGGACGCGCTCGAAGGCCCGGGCGACGGAGGCCGCGTCCGTGGCGTCGGCCTCGACGGCCAGCGCCTCGCCGCCTGAGCGTTCTATCTCCTCGCGCACGGGCGCGGTGCTTCCTTCGCTGCGGGCCAGAAGGGCCACCGCGAATCCCTCGCGGGCGAAGCGGCGCGAGATCGCCGCTCCGAGCCCCGGCCCGACGCCCAGCACCGCCGCTACCCTTTCGCTCATCCCATCTCCTCCTGCATCTTCCGTAGACCGTCCCGCAGTACCTCGTAGGGCTGGGCCCCGACGATCCCGTAGCGGCCCTCGATCACGAACGTCGGCGTTCCGGTGATACCGTACTCGCGCGCTCGTCGCATGGCGTTTTCGATTCGATCTTCGTAATCTCCGCCGTCCAACACGAGGATCGCTTCGTCCGGGTCGAGCCCGGCCTCTTCGGCTAGCTCACGCAGCACTGCATCATCTCCGAGGTTCCTGTCATCCGCGAAGTACGCCTCGAAGGCGGGCAGGTGCAGGCGATCAAAGACGCCGTTGTCCCGGGCGTATTCGGCGAGGCGCAGAATACGGTTGGAGTTGGACATCACGCTCGGGACGCCGCCCATCGGCAGCCCGAGCTCCTCGACCCGCTTCTTCAAGCCCGCGTAGGACTCCTCGAACTGCGACGGATCACGCCCGAAGTACTCGTGCAGGGGAACACCCTCGGGAGGCGTGTCGGGGTGCAGCTCGAACGGTGTCCAGGTGATTTCCAAGTCGAGATCCGGCTCCCTTTTAAGCTTTTCGGCGAGACCCTCGCCGACGTAGCAGTAGGGTCATATGTAGTCGGAGAAAATTTCCACTTTCATCTCTACGCTCCTCTAGATAGACGACTCGTCGATGCTATCATGCGCCGTCTTGCCCCTTCCCGTCACGGACGCTACGCCTTCGGGCGCCCTTTACACCCGAAACCCAGGACAGCCCCGCGTAGACCGCGCGAGGCCGAGGGGCGGCTGACTAGAAGAGGAGAAGAGGGTGGCGTACAGCGTCCCTTCGAGATCCGGGCGAGAGTCTTACAAGAGAAGGCGACGTAGCCGCCAAGCATGCCGACGGTCAGAAGCGGGCGTGTGCCCACAGGGAGCTCGCAGATCTTCACGAGCCCTGGGACAGCCCCGATCAAGAACGAGCCCGAGACGTTTATGGGGAACGTCCCCCAGGGGAAACCGGGCCGAGAAGCGCCAGTGTTCAGCAGTTAGCGGGCAGTCCCCAGGCTGTCTTGGTTTGACTCGTTCACCCTGCGGGCGAGAATCAGGGGGAAGGACGGGAGAGGATGACCCGCACGCTCTCGGTCGTGACGAGGCCCTTCTCGACCATCGTCGAGTTTCGGGAGGACGGCTTCTATCTTCTCGGTTCGGTCTATCGCCACCACGACCACGGGCAGATCGGCGGAGAGGTCGAGGATCCTGGCCGTGTGGATCTGCTTGTCCGCGCCGTAGCCCTCGATCCCGTGCAGCACCGTCGCCCCCGCTATCCCCTCGTCGTGCAGCATCTCGACGAGGGCGCAGTAGAGTTTCTTGCGCCCGTACCGGAGGGAGTCGCCGGTGTAGATCGTCAACTTCGTCGCATCCCCGGGTTACATCACATCCCATCAAGAGCTCGGCCGCAAACCACACCTAAATAAACGGCCAGGAGACCCGCGAGGAGCTGGCCGAAC
>JADDPY010000101.1 GCA_016781635.1 Rubrobacter sp. | reverse complement strand
GTAGGCGTCGATCATCGCCCACAGATCGGTCGGAGAGTACAAAACCGCCCGAAATTCGCTTTCACGCCTTGCTCACCGAGGGCGCGCCGAGCGGCTAGAATTGGTCAAAGCATAGAGGAAGGAGGCGCGGCGCGGGCCACTCCGGCAAGAGGTCAGAGCCCGCGCCACAGCTCATGGGTAGCTTACCAGAGCAGCACATCGATTCTCTCCCGAAAGAAAAACGGGAGGACGCTTACTGGCAAATCTCCGCTATTTGCATTTGCCGCGGAAAAGGGTTGTCGGAGGACGAAGTAGCTAAAAAGGCCAGATTTGATTCGGTCGAAGACATGTACTTCCGGCTGAAGCGGTGGGGGCTGACGGGCCTGCTACCGCTGGAAGAGGAATCCGAGGAAGTGTCCAAGACCGCCCAAGAGCGTAAAGGTCGTGCTTCCGGGCCAGTCGAAGATCTCCCGCCAGCTGGAGCAGCGACGCCACTCTTCCGAGAGAAGTTGGACTTACTTGCCCAAGCGAACGAGGACCTGAAATACAGGAAAGAGAAGCGCCAAGCAGGCCGCTTCATCCTCAGTAGGGTGGACACCAGTCCCCACCACTTGCGGCGTGAGGACTGGTCGGAGGAAGAGTGGGAAGGATTAGCCAATACGCACAACCTCGACGCCAGTGCGGATGCCTTGTCCATTGAGAACGGACGCACTTTCTCGATTGGCGGCGCCACATATGTACCCCAGGCTCCCTTGCCTGTGCTCATAGCAATTTATGTGCTAATGGAAGGGGAAATAGAACCACTCTTCAACTGCTGTCTCGCGGCACTCTGACGGAAGAGGCCCGTGAAAAGATAAGAAGTGTCATTGAGGGCAACAGAGACTTGGGCGGCAGAGAAGATGGATTGAAGGTCCTGGTTGGGAAGCTCGCGACGCTGATGCGTGGAGGAGATGTTAAGCGTGGCAGAAACAGAGATCCCATCTTTCCATTGGAGTTTCAATTGCAGTGCCGCATCACCGAACGCCGCAAAGCCGGGATTCCGAACGAGAAGATATATGAGGAATTGCGCCACTTCAGGCTCTCCGAAGATAGCGACGAGCTCACGTGGGCTGAATTTTGTGAGCTCGCACGCTCACCATCAGAATGGCCGTGGGACTGATTTAGAGCGTGCGCCAATAGGCAGTTACGCCTACTACAAGCCTGTGGCGCGGACGCCATGGGCGACCCCTGAAAGGGCCCGCTGCTC
>JADDPY010000261.1 GCA_016781635.1 Rubrobacter sp. | reverse complement strand
TGGCCTCCTTCTTGGACTTGCCCTCGGCCGTCCTCCTGGCGACGTACTCTCGCGTGCGGGGGTCGCGTCTCATGCGGTTGAGCGCCACCACGTGCAGGGCGCGGTTGGCGTCGCGGTTGCCGCCCGGGTTGAGGCGGTGGCGAACCACCTTCCCCGAGGAGGCCGGCACGGGCGCGGTGCCGCACAGGTGGGCGAAGGAGGCCTCGCTCTTGAGGCGCTCGGGGTTGTCGCCGGCGGCGACGAGCAGGGTGGCGGCAGTGTCCGGCCCCACGCCGTCGAGCGCCGCGAGCCGCGGGGCCGCCTCCCTCGCCACGCGGTCGATCTGCGCCTCGAGCTCCGAAATCTCCGGGAGAGCGCGCGGTGCCTTTCGGCAACCGAGCGCAGGGCGAACCTGGTGGCTGCGGCGGGTTCGGTCGGGTCCGTGGCGCAACGCAGGCGCGCGGCCTTCTCCGCGAGCCGCTTGGTCGGGAGCCCCCGCAGGTTCGCCTTCAGCCGCTCGGGGGCGGTGGACACCAGCGCGTGCAGCTGGTTCGCCGCCTGCGTCCTGGCCTTCACCGCCGATCTGCGGGCGACTCGCAGGGCGCGCAGCGACTCCGCGGCCCCGTCGGCGCCCTTGGGCTCTCCGGAAGCCGTGCCGGAGAGGACCTGCCGGGCGGCGGCCTCCGCGTCGCCCGCATCATGCTTGCCATGCCGACGACGGTGCTGGCGGCTCGTGCGGTTCACCTCGAACACGCTCACCCCCTTCGCCCTCAGGAAGCGCGAGAGCATAAGGCCCCGTAGCTGCCCGTGCCCTCGACCCCGGCCGCGACCAAGGCGCCGAGGCCGAGCACCCAACCGAGGAGCTCGGCGTGCCCGGAATCGGCGTTGGGCACCGACCGCACGCCCAGGCGCCGGCCGGCCCCGTCCAAGGCCACCCCGACGTGGGCCTCCGAGTGCGTGTCCACGCCCAGGTAGGCCGGTGCGCCCGCATCATCCCTCGTCGCCCTCTCCATGCTCCTCCACCTCCACCGCGTCGCCGACGTGTTCCGTGTCCTTTTCCTACAGCGGTCGAGACGCGACGGGCGAGACTGTGACGAGCCCTCCGGGAGGGCGTGCTCCTATGAGGCCACGCGCAGCCCCGACCTGGTGGGCGCTGAGGCGGGGCACCGAACCGATCGACTGGTCGAGGTCAAGGCACGAAGGGCCGCCACAAAATCGGGTCAGATCGGCCGGTGGCCCCGCCACGAACGCCGTGCCCCATT
>JADDPY010000506.1 GCA_016781635.1 Rubrobacter sp. | reverse complement strand
ACATTAGCTATCCTGTCGCTGCAAAAGTGAGCTTAGCACCCAACGCTCTAGCTGAGCTGCACCCCACGCCACTAGCACCGTGCCCGCTACGCGAGACAAACACAGATTGCGATGAATTTTCGCCACGTGTACAGGTGTCAGCTCCAGCGCCTTGTTCGGCGGGTCTTCGCCTGTCAGTATGAACTGTGACGTTACTTGGCCTCGCCATCAGATTTGTGTGCCGTACGTTTCGCTTTCACCTTTGCACGACTGGCAGCTTCATTAGCCTGTACTTCCTGCCAGTGCCTGCGCCATACTGTTTTTGTCGCTTCCGTGCCAGGCGTGCTTCCTGCGCCATAGGTGAGTGTATCCAAGAATGCAAGGACTTGCTTGCGGTTGCCTTCAATAAGGTTCACACCTGTCGGGCGTCCTAACCCAAACTTTGGGCGTTGGCGCTGGGTTTCCCAATGCCAGCGGTGAATCAGTTGGTCAATCAGCAGCATTTTGTCACGAGCTGTGCGGACATGTTCCCAACGTGCAACGAATGCTTGGAACATATCCAATGCACCACCAGCTCCAAGTTCTTGTGTGCGGTACGTGTTGTAGTACGCTCCCCACGTTGTTTCCCAGCCACAGGTCGTACAATGGAGCACCGACACAGGATCCATACTCTGACGTTTGATGATCGTATCGCAACGCGGGCAATGAACGTTGCCAAGCATCGCGGAACTGACGTGGAGAATACTCTGACAGCGAGAATAGAGCGCGTATCCAACGTTATCGAGTAACTCCTCGTCAAGAATGCCCTGCGCATCAAGTTCGTATAACCGCCTGAGTTTATTTGGATGGACGCGGGATGCCCAGCGGACAGGCGGGTCAGATTTTGTCATCGCCTCGTACCTCGCTTCTGTGTATCTTAAGATAGTACACAATCCCTTTCAATACGAGACTCAATACGAGAACTGGTGTTACCCGCCGAACGACAGCAATCAGTTGCGCCGAGGCCCACAGAAGCATCTGAAATACGCACCAGCTCAGGGCCGAAGGCGTCAACTGCATTGCCTTGTTCGGCCTTGCCCCACCACGGTCGCCGTTCGCTGCGCCCGATCCGTCGAGCCGAGTCGTCGAAAGCGGCGCCGAAGATTCTGGCAGTAGGCACGATCTCTGGATTCGCTGCCGCTACTGCTCAGACGGCTCGAACTTCGGCGAGCCGCTTGACTGCGTACTCGTCGTCCCAGCAGACGGCGGCTTCCCATGCGGCCGACG
>JADDPY010000290.1 GCA_016781635.1 Rubrobacter sp. | reverse complement strand
CGCCTCTTCCGCTCCATCAAGACCACAGACCTGCGATGACTATACTGCGACGACGTCCATCCGGCACACCGTGCCGACCGGTTAGAGGCGGCAGGATGGATTGCGACAGAAAGCACCTCAGCGGTGTCGACGCGCCCATCCCTTCGAGATGGAAGCGCCCGATCATCAACGACGAAATCGACCGCAAGGAATGGGCGGTGCAGTTTCTCCGACAACGAAAAATCATGAGATATAACCGCAGGATGGGAGAAGGTCGCGGGGCTACGGCGATTCACGGAGCACAGCTGGGGGTACTCGGCGTAAGCCTGATCGTGGCAACGATCTTTCTGGTCTTTGTGCCGGATACCTGGGTCGAGGCGGAGTCGACGATGAGGAAAGGCCCCGTAGACGCCCCTCAAGTCCGAAAAGCGTCGCCCGGCGTCCACGAAGCGGGGACGTCGCTCTTCCCGGGAGTCGAAGCCCACCGTCCCGGTGCCTCCCCTGTTCCGAAGACCGTGTGGGAAGAAGACCGGGCGCGCCGGCTCGGTTCCCCTACCTTCGAGGCAGCCGAAGAGAATCTCCCCCCGGAAGGAAGAAGGGGTGAAGGCCGCCCATTGGAAACCGCTCCGTCGCCTCCGCTGGGAAACTGCGACGACCCCCTGGCGCTGGTGGATCAAAGGCACCCCCTTCCCCGGGATTACGTGGCGGGGGACCTTGTGCCCCTGGGCCATTACGGCATAAGGACCCTCCGCGGGGACGCCGCGCTGCGGCGGGGGGCCGCGGAGGGTTTGGCCCGGCTGATGGAGGCGGCAGAGGCGGCCGGAGAGGATCTCGTGGTCGCTTCGGCCTACCGCTCCTTCAGCGAGCAGCAAGCCATCCACGCCGAGTTGAGCGCCCTCTACGGGGAAGAAGCGGCGAGGATCAGCGCCCGGCCCGGTCACAGCGAGCATCAGCTCGGCACGACGGTGGACTTCACCAACGCCGGGGCCGAGTACGGGGTGTGGTCGGCCTTCGAAGGAACGAGCGCCTACCGGTGGCTCCGCGAGCACGCCCGGGATTACGGCTTCGTCCAGTCCTACCGAAGGGGCAAAGAGAAGGAGACGGGCTACGAGGCGGAGTCCTGGCACTACCGTTATGTGGGGGCGGAGAACGCCCGGCGTCTCGAAGTGACGGACCTGTCCCTTCGGGCTTTCCTGCTGCGAGAAGGGGTAGTGCCTCGCTGCGAGCAGTAAAACAGCCGAGAACGCCTCGGCGACTATAGA
>JADDPY010000249.1 GCA_016781635.1 Rubrobacter sp. | reverse complement strand
GACGAGGACGGCCTTACCCTGTATGCCCAGCGGAATGTTGCGAGTTCCGGGCTTCTCCAGGCAGCGGAGCACGGCTTTTGCCACGATCTCGGGATCTTGTAGGAAGGGTGCGATCTTTTTGGAGAGCCTGAAGCCCCGGGTGCGCTGGTGGAAGAAGCCGGCGGTGTTGACCCCGACGGGGAGGACCTGGCAAACCCGGATGCCGCTGCCCTTTAGTTCTCTCCTCAGGGAGTCCCCGAGGGCGAAGAGCCCCGCCTTGCTCACCGAGTAGGCCGACCCTACGGGGAGGGCGACCAGAGAGGCCAGGCTGGCGATGTTGACGATCACGCCCGAACCCTGGCGGCGCATGACGGGCAAGACGGTCCACGCCCCGTACACGGAGCCCATCAGGTTCACCTCGAGGATGCGACGAAACTCCTCCTCGGTCGTGTCCTCGAAGAGCGACCAGGCGATCACACCCGCGTTGTTGACCCAGGCGTCGATCCGTCCCCACCGCTCCTCGGCGGCCCGAGCGACCCCCTCCACTTGCTCCCTGACCGTTACGTCGCAACGGACCACGAGAGCCTCGCCGCCGCGATCCTCGACCTCTCGGGCCGTGGCTTCCATAAGCTCGACCCGCCGGGCGGCGAGTACGAGACGTGCCCCCTTGTCTGCCAAAGCGAGGGCCATCGCCTTACCGTTACCGCTCGAGGCCCCCGTAACCACTACGACCCATCCTCGCACGCTCACCTGATTCACTCTTATCCCCTTCCTCACACAAATTGCTCCGCCGTCCGGCCCGGAAAGAAGCGCATATCGCGAAGATCGCACCGTAGCCCGCTGCAACCGGCCACTTTTGTGTACCGGGCCGTGGTTCGGAGTCCTGCGCCAAGATTTACGCCCCGCACATCCTGCCCTCGACCAACCCGACGATCTCCGACCTCAAACCGTCTGCCCGGTCCTCCGCAATCCTTACCCCGATCCCACGAGCCGCAAAGTCGTCTCACGGACTTTCGGCCGTCGCTAGCATGTGGTCAAAGGGCGTTGGCAAGGTTGTGGCCTACGCGCTCCGGGTACGATCGTGGGGTGGGTGCTGGGGTAGCGACCGAGCAGGATCGGGGGTGTGTTCGAGGATATCCGTCAAGCCTGGTCCCAGTAGGCAACCCCGTCGCCCTGGCGGCGGACGAACCTCACATCACCATCCTTCGAGACGACGACAACCAGAACGTCGGGTAGCTCCATGCACAGGCGGTAGGCGGAGCGGTGCCGGGTGCCCACGATCTCCGTTGGTTCCTCCTCCACCAGGTCCCCCTCGACATCCAGCGCCTTCGAGACGGTCTCCACGCTCTCGAGCTTGCCGGAGATCTCGCCGCCGAACCCCAACAACTCGTAACGCTTCGTCATCACCACGGCCCCATCGGTCGTCGCCAGAGCGGCGACGAGGTGCGCCACCTCGAGGATCGCCTCTTCGAGCGTTGCTACCTTCTCGTCATTGCTCTCCTGGTACTCCCTCCAGCCCACCATCCCCGGGGCTCGAGATTCATCGGCGGTCCCATGAGCCTGGGCCAGGCGGTTCATAATCTCCACGATAAGGGTGCGAAAGCGCCTCCTCGGCTCGTCGTCCGAGATCCTGTACTTGAGTGCTACAAAGCGGTTCTCCCTGGAGAACTCCTCGGTTCGCTCCGGTGGCACGAAGATTATCGTCCCGCCGCGACCGAAATTTTGCACGGTCGAAACGAGCCGCTTGAACATCTGTGAACCAATCATGCGCGCGAGGTCCGGATCGAGGGGCGCCCAGCTCTCGCCCTCATGTTCGAGAGCGTGTTTGCGGGCCTTCGAATGCAGCTCCATGAGCTCCATCCTGGAAGACGCGAAGCCGTCTGGCAGCCACTTCGAGTCGAAGACGTTCATCGAGGCGTCCGAGAGGGCGCCGTCGTCCAGCTTGCCGACGATCCTGGAGCCCTTGCGTACCTCCAGACGACCCGGTCCGGTCGCATGTACGACCGGCAAGGGCGGCAGCGGCGGGGTGGTCACCCGTCCGCCCTGGCGGTCGCGCAGCCAGCGGGGGCCGGAGTGTACGAGGCCCCAGATCCGCAATCCTCCCTCACCGTCATGCCTGACCCCCACGATCGAGCGAGGATAATCCGTGGCAGGGGAGAGACGACGCAGTTCCTGCTCATCGAAGGTCCGGGGTTCGGGGAAATCGAGGCGGTGCAAGCCGTCCGGGGGACCGCCCTCCCTGGGGAAGACCTCGGGCCTACTCAGCGCGAGCCGGAACACGACGGGCTGACCCTCCTCTTGCAAGAGGCTCGCCTGATAGCAGGTCGAGAGCACCTCTTCGAGCACGGAAGCCTCGGGCAGCGGGTCGACGGGGGCGTTGTGAGAAACGGGGGCGCGAGAATCCGACGCGCCGGTATCGTCCTCCCACCTCGCCGCTACGAACGCGGCCAGATCCCGGGGATAGGCATGCTCCGTGCTCTTGCTGCTGTTATCCGACCCACGTTGCGCTAGCTCTTCGGCCATCCCAGATCTCCTCCTATCCTCTCCCACGTGCGACGTCAAACCGGGGGCACAGCGCCACCTTGTACTTCCGTACGCAAGGATTCGTAGTCCCGGCGAACCCCTACCGACAAACCGATCCACCGCTACACAGAGCAAAAGCGGCGCCAAGTGTAAGTACCCGCGGAAGAACGACCCTACTCCAGGGTATGCTTCTCGCTTGTAGGGGTTAGAGAAACGGACAAATCGGTTCGGTCTCGAGGCTTATGCTTCGCTATAAGCCTCGAGACGTAGAGATAATCGACCAGGGGAGGCCTTGCACCGGGGGATGGCGGCGTCGTGCAGCGGTGCTTTACGTGGCATAGTCGCGTCCTCGTCGGTGAGGCGAGGCGCACACGAGAACCTCTTCCGAGTTTGAAGGGAGCCGGCGTTTTGCAGCAGCGTGGCATGCTGGTAGAATCTCGCTGTCGCATGGTGATCGTAGCTCAGTAGGCAGAGCATCGGGTTGTGGTCCCGAAGGTCGCGGGTTCGAGCCCCGTCGGTCACCCACTTGTAGAGGTCCCTGTCGACGAAACCGCGAGGATGCGGTTCGTCGGCGGGGATTTCGTTCTTCCGGGGGTCCGTACGCGGCTTGCGCCCTTAGCGTACTGGGGCCGGGAGCGGCGAGGCGACTGTTATAATCCCGCCAGGTTTGAGGCGAGCGAGAGTGGTGGAATGGTAGACACGCTAGATTTAGGATCTAGTGCCTTCGGGCGTGCGGGTTCAAGTCCCGCCTCTCGCACTACGCCTATGAGGGCGCCCGTACCGAAGAAGAAGTTGGACGAGAAGAGTTGGGGTGTATGACGGCGAACGTAACTAAGCTCGAGGACAACAAGGTCAAGCTCGAAGTCGAGGTCTCTCCTGATGCGGTCACGGAGGGCGTTAACGCGAAAGTCCGCGAGCTCGGCAAGCAGGTACGGGTACCGGGCTTCAGGCAGGGCAAGGCCCCCCGCAGGATCATCGAGAACCACGTCGGGCGCGACTACATTTATATGGAGGCGCTTCAGGATGGGCTACCGACCTGGTACTCCGAGGCAATCGTCGAGAACAACCTCAGGCCGATAGACCGGCCGGAGATCCACTTCGACGAGGGTCTCGACGAAAAGGAGGGCTTCAAATTCTCCGCGACGGTCGAGATCCGGCCCGAGGCGAAGCTCGGTGAGTACAAGGGTCTCGAAGTCCCCAAGCGCGAGGTCGAGGTACCGGAAGATCAGGTCGAGGCGCAGCTTGAGGAGCTTCGAGGGCAGTTTGCGACGCTGGCAGCCGTCGAGGGGCGTCCGGCCCAACAGGGCGACTATGCCATCATCGACTTCAACGGCGAGAAGCTCACGGGCGGGCCGCTCGAGGGCGGGCAGGCCGAGGACTACATGCTGGAGATCGGGGGCGGCGAGCTCCTGGAGGACTTCGAGAAAGAGCTCGTCGGGATGAACGCCGACGAGCGCAAGAAGTTCGCGGTGACCTTCCCGATGGACTACGCCGAAGAGTCGCTGCGCGGGCAGTCGGTCTTGTTCAACGTTCATCTCAAGGAGATCAAGCAGCGCGACCTTCCGCCGCTGGACGACGATCTCGCCAAGGAAGCCAGCGAGTTCGAGACGCTGGATGAGCTCAGGGGCGCGGTCAGGGGCCAGCTTGAAGAGACCGCGGCTCAGCGGGTAGAGGGCGAGTTCCGGGGGCGGGTGCTCGACGAGGTCGCCAAGGGGGCCGAGGTTGTGGTGCCGGACGTCATGGTCGACGAGAAGGCCGACGAGATGGTCGAATCATTCGAGCGGAGCATCAGGTCGCAGGGCATAGAGCCCGAGCAGTACTATCAGCTCGCCGGCGCGAACAAGGACGAGGTCAAGGAGCGGGTCCGCGAGGACGCGGCCGACACCGTCAAGAAGGAGCTCGTTCTGGACGCCGTCGCGGCGGCCGAGGGCATCGCGGCCGACGAGCACGAGGTCTCGCACCAGATCGAGCACATCGCCGAGGACGCCGGGCGTAAGCCGAAGGAGATCGAGAAGCTGATGCGGCGCAACGGCACGTATGGGCTCCTCGAAGAGGAGATAGCCCGCTCCCGCGCCCTCGACTTCCTCGTCGAGAACGCGGTCGCCGTCCCGATGCCCGAAGAGGAAGAGGCCCCCGAGGAGGACGCTTCCGATCCCGACTCGGGCGGTGAAGAGATCTCCGGTACCGAGGAGACCGAACCCGAGGCCGGAGAAGCCAGGGTCGAGGCCGTGATCGAGACGGGCGAAGGCGCTACTTCCGAAACAAACGAAGGAAAGGAATAACAGCGTGAACTACGACATAAACAACGTAATTCCCTACGTTATCGAGCAGAGCCCCCGTGGGGAGCGGGCGATGGACATTTACTCCAGGCTCCTCAAGGACAGGATCATCTTCCTCGGTACCCCCGTGGACGATCAGGTAGCCAACGCGATCATGGCGCAGCTTCTGCACCTCGAGAGCGAGGACCCGGATCAGGACATCAACATCTACATCAACAGCCCGGGCGGTAGCGTTACGGCCGGTCTCGCGATCTACGACACGATGCGCTTCGTGAAGCCGGACATAGTGACGACGGCGCTTGGTATGGCTGCCTCGATGGGCGCCTTCCTGCTCGCGGCAGGGACGAAGGGCAAGAGGAACTCGCTGCCGAACACGCGGATCCTGTTGCACCAGCCGAGCATCGGCGGGCTCGCGGGCCAGGCGTCGGACGTGCAGATCCACGCGGAGGAACTCATCCACACCAAGCGGCGCCTGAACGAGATTCTGGCCGAGAACACCGGCCAGCCCTACGAGAAGATCGAGCGCGACACCGATCGTGACTACATTCTCGGGGCGGAGGAGTCCATCGAGTACGGCGTTATCGACAACATCGTCCAGCAGCACTAGAGGGCTGGTTTAAAGCGGGTGAAGATGCCGGGTAAAGCAGTATCGGATAGGAGGAGGGCCTAACTATATGAGGGACCCATCGGACCAGCTGCAGTGCTCTTTCTGCGGGAAGAGCCAGCGCCAGGTCAGGAAGCTCATAGCCGGCCCCGGCGTCTACATCTGCGACGAGTGCATAGAGCTCTGCAACGAGATCATCGACGAGGAGTTCTCCGGGCCCGAGGTCCTCAAGGACGACGACCTCCCCAAGCCCCGTGAGATCAACCGGATCCTCAACGAGTACGTGATCGGCCAGGAGGACGCGAAGAAGGTCCTCGCGGTGGCCGTCTACAATCACTACAAGCGGATCAGCATGAGCGTCGACACGACGGAGGGCACCGAGCTTCAAAAGTCGAACATCCTCCTCGTCGGGCCGACGGGTAGCGGCAAGACCCTGCTCGCCCAGACGCTCGCCAAGATCCTGAACGTCCCGTTCGCCATAGCGGACGCCACGGCGCTCACGGAGGCCGGCTACGTCGGCGAGGACGTCGAGAACATCCTGCTCAAGCTCATCCAGGCCGCCGACTTCGACGTGAAGAAGGCCGAGACCGGGATCATCTACATCGACGAGATCGACAAGATCGCCCGTAAGAGCGACAACCCGTCGATCACGCGCGACGTCTCCGGTGAGGGTGTGCAGCAGGCGCTACTCAAGATCCTCGAGGGCACGGTTGCGAGCGTGCCGCCGCAGGGCGGCCGAAAGCACCCGCACCAGGACTTTCTGCAGATCGACACCAAGAACGTGTTGTTTATCTGCGGTGGTGCGTTTGGTGGCCTCGAGGACGTGATCCGCCAGAGGGTCGGTAAGCGGAGCATCGGCTTCGGGGGCGAGGTGGAGCGCAGCCCGGAGGAGGAAGACAGCAAGATCCTCGGTAGCGCGCAGCCCGAAGACCTTCTCAAGTACGGTCTTATCCCCGAGTTCGTCGGGCGTCTGCCGATCATCTCGACCCTGCGTACGCTCGACGAGGCGGACCTTATTCGCATCCTCACCGAGCCGAAGAACGCGCTGGTGCGCCAGTATCGCCAGTTTTTCCGCTACGACAAGGTGGATCTGACGTTCACGGACGACGCGATGAAGGCGGTCGCGGAGCTGGCGCTGGAGCGGGGTACGGGGGCCAGGGGGCTGAGGAGCATCCTGGAGACGGCGCTCCTGCCAACGATGTACGAGCTCCCGAGCCGCTCGGAGGTGACGAAGTGCGTCGTGGACGCCGACACGGTACGCCAGGGGGTGCAGCCGACGCTCGTCACCGCATCGGGCAAGGCGAAGTACTCCTACGACGAATCGGCCTAGGGGCTCAGGGGCCAGTTGAACCAGGCGGAGATCCCCAAGACATACGACCCGAAGGCCGTAGAGGGCCGCATCTACGAGGAGTGGGAGCGGTCCGGGGCCTTCGACGCGGAGCCGAACCCGGATAAAGAGCCGTACTGTATCGTCCTGCCCCCGCCGAACGTGACGGGGGCTCTCCACATGGGACACGCCCTGAACGGCTCGATCCAGGATACCCTGACCAGGTGGACCAGGATGAAGGGCCGTGAGGCTTTGTGGCTCCCCGGCGTAGATCACGCGTCCATCGCGCTCCAGAACGTCGTCGAGCGAAAGCTCGTGCGCGAGGAGGGGAAGACCCGGTGGGACGTCGGCAGGGAACGCTTCATCGAGCTCTGCCAGGAGTTCGCCACGGAGTCGCGCTCCCAGATTCTTGGCCAGATGAAGCGGCTCGGGGCCTCCGCCGACTGGCGGCGCCTGCGGTACACGATGGACGAGGGCTACCAGGACGCCGTCGCTGAGGCGTTTATCGAGCTCTACAACGCCGGCCTCGTCTACCGCGGCGCGCGCATCACGAACTGGTGCCCGCACGATCGCTCTGCCATCAGCGACCTCGAGGTCAACTACGAGGAGGTCGACGGCAAGCTCTACGGTGTGCGTTATCCCTTCGCTGACGACGCGGGCCCTGGCCCCGACGGCAACGACTATGCTCAGGTTTTCACGACGCGGCCAGAGACCGTCCTTGGTGACGTCGCGCTCGTCGTAAACCCGGAGGACGAGCGATATACGGGGCTTGTCGGTCGGCGGGTGATGGTGCCGTTCGTGGGGCGTGAGATCGAGGTGCTCTCGGACTCCTACGTCGACCCGGCGTTCGGGAATGGCGTCCTGAAGGTCACGCCGGCGCACGACCCGAACGACTTCGAGATCGGGGAGCGTCTCGGGCTCGAAACCGTGAACGTCCTCAACCCCGACGGTACGATCAACGAGAACGGCGGTCCCTTCGAAGGGATGACGCGCGAGGAGGCGAGGGTGGAGCTCGCCCGTCGCCTCGACGCCGAGGGGCTGCTCGGGGAGGTCAAGCAGCACAGGCATCGGGTCGGGCATTGCGACCGGTGCGGGGCCGTCATCGAGCCGTGGCTCTCGGAGCAGTGGTGGATCTCGATGAAGGAGCTCGCAGAGCCGGCCATACAGGCATTGCGGGACGAGGAGATTACGGTCTACCCCGACTCGTGGCGCCGGGAGACCGTTCGGTGGCTCGAGAACCTGCAAGACTGGAACGTGAGCCGCCAGCTCTGGTGGGGCCACAGGATACCCGTGTGGTACGGGCCCGACGGCGAGGTCGTCGCGTCGAAGGAGTCGCCCGGTGAGGGTTGGGAGCGGGACCCCGACATCCTGGACACGTGGTTTAGCAGCGGGCTGTGGCCGTTTGCGACGCTCGGATGGCCGGGCGACACGCAGGACCTCCAGTACTTCTACCCGACTGCCCTGTTGAGCACGGCGCGGGAGATCATGTACCTGTGGGTGGCGCGCATGATCATGACGGGCTTACGCTTTCAGGGGGAGGTGCCGTTCAAAAAGATAAACGTCCACTCCATCGTGCTCGCCGAGGATGGGACGAAGATGAGCAAGTCCAAGGGGAACACCATAAATCCCCTGGAACTCTTCGACGAGTACGGCACCGACGCCGTGCGTTTCGGGCTCCTCTACCAGTCCTCGACGCAGGACTTCGCTTACTCATACGAGCGGGCGAACATGGGGCGCTCCTTCGTCACGAAGCTGTGGAACGTGGCGCGCTTCGTTGCCGGGTACGAGGCCGGGGACGCTCCGGGGGAGGCTTCGGCCTCCGACCGTTGGATCCTCCACTCCTTCAACGAGACCGTCAAGGAGTACGACCGGATGCTGGAGGAGTGCGAGTTCTCCGAGGCGATGCGGCTTGTTTACGACTTCGCCTGGCATCGTTTCGCGGACTGGTACGTCGAGATAGCGAAGGCGGCCCCTTCCGCCGAGACCCCGCGCATTCTGCGGGAGGTCTTCGCCGGGGTCCTGCGCCTTCTGCACCCTGTTATGCCCTTTGCGACGGAGGAGATGAACCGGGTGCTCGGGGGCGAAGAGATGCTGGTGAAGGCGGAGTTCCCGCGCTTCGATCCTGCGCTGGAGGACCAGAATGCGGCCCGCGTCATCGACCTCACTCGTGCTGCGGTCGTCGCCGTTCGCTCCTTCCGGTCCGAGGGCAAGGTGGAGGGGGAGCTTGTAGGGCGGGCGCCTGAGGACATACACGAGCGAGTGTTCTCGGCGCTGGCGGGGGTAAAGCTGGTCGACGAACTCGACGGGTCCGAGCGCAGGGCAACGCTTGCGGCCGGGGAGGGCGTGGTCGAACTCGTGCTCTCCGAGGAGCTCAGACTCGGGGAGGTCACGCGCCTCGAGAAGGAGATCAAGCGGGTCGAGGGTGAGGTCAAGCGCGCGGAAGGCAAGCTCTCGAACGAGAGGTTTGTCGAGAAGGCGCCCGCTACCGTAGTCGAGGCCGAGCGTGAGAAGCTCCGCTCGAACGGGAGGTTGCTCGAAACGCTCCGCTCCCGCCTGGAAGATTACCTCTAACCGGAACATGCGACCGGCCGCCCCAACGGCGTACGACGCGGTCTGCGAGGAGCTGGACCGCCGGCGCCGCGTCGATCTGGGCTTCGAGCGGATCGACGCGCTGCTACGAGCCCTCGGTGACCCGCAACTGGCGTTGCGCGTGGTTCAGGTCGTCGGCACGAACGGCAAGGGCACTACGACCCTCGCCCTCGCCTCGGCTCTCGAAGAGGCGGGTCACCCGTCCGGAGCGTATCTCTCCCCGCACGTCCTCTCGTACACGGAGCGTGTGTGGGTACGCGGTTCTTACGTCTCGGAGGAGGAGTTCGCCGCTGGGATGGACGCCGCCATACGCGCCGCCGACGAGAACGATATCCTGGCCACCCAGTTCGAGCTTCTTACCGCCGGCGCGCTTGGGATGTTCCGCGATGCCGGTCTGTCCTGGGCGGTCCTTGAGGCGGGCCTCGGCGCCCGCCACGACGCGACCTCGGCGGCGAGGCCGGGGGCCGTCGTCCTAACGAACGTCTCCCTTGATCACACCGAGTACCTCGGCGAGACGGTGGAAGACATAGCGCGAGAGAAGCTCGCAAGCCTGCGTCCGGGCGCGAGGCTCGTGCTCGGTACGGAAGATTTGCGGATCCGCGAGGTGGCGGGAGGCGAGACGACGCGGGCCGGAGCGGAGCTCGTAAGGGTCGGGGACGTAGGGGAAGAGGAGATCTCTGCGCTAGGCTTCGGTCCTTACGCGGCGCGCGACGTGGGCCTCGGGTTCTTCGCCGCGGAGATCCTGCTCGGTCGTGCCCTCTCGCACGGGGACAGGAAGAAGGCGGCGCGGAGGGTCCGGGGTGCTCTCCCCGGCCGGTTCGAGGAGTTCGTGCTCGAGGGGTTGCCGGTGGTGGTGGACGGAGGGCATAACCTCGAGGGGCTCGCCGCCACCTTCGAGGCGGTGCGCGTGCGGTACGGGGGCCGACCGCTCGCCGTCGTCTTCGGCGCCCTCAGGGATAAGGATGTCGCCGGTATGCTCGGGCTCGTCGAGGAGGAGGCTGCGTACATCTACCTGACACGCCCGGGCGGCTCCGGCGGCCGGGCAGCCGAGCCGGAAGACCTTTCGCGGGAGTACGACCCCAGAGGGACGAGCGGAGAGCGCGCCGTGGTAGTCGAGGAGCCGGTGGAGGCCTTGAAGGCGGCCGTCGACGGGGTGCGGGGCGTGGATGGCGTGGTCCTCGTGACCGGCTCGCTGTATACGGCGGCGGGCGTACTCGGGGTGTTGCGGGAGGAGGATGGTCGTGGCTAGTTGGATCTGGAAACTGCTCGGGCTGCTCGCCGTGGTCGCGGTCGTCTCGTTCGTGCTCGGATTTATCGTCGTGTCGAGGTTTGTCGGATGAGTTTTGCCCTTTTGCAAACCGACGGCGACCCTTTCCAGGCCATAAACGACTTTCTGGGAAGCCCGCTCCTCACGCTCGGGCTGCGTCTCGTCGCGCTGTTCTTCGCGATACTGTGGCTCGCGCTCGTGTACTGGACGTTCGCCGACGCCGATCGCCGGGGGGCGATGCGATGGTACTGGGGGACCGTCGCGCTCCTCTTCCCGTTTATAGGGACCTTGATCTACGTTATAGTGCGTCCTCCCGAGTATGCGGCGGAATCGCGAGAGCGCGAGTTGGAGCTTGCGATCCTGGAGCGAGAGCTCAAGCAGCGGGCTAACCTGTGTCCCAACTGCCGCTCGGTAGTGGAGAGTGATTATCTGCTCTGCCCCGAGTGCGGCTGGGACCTCAAGAGGCCCTGCGAAAACTGCTCGCGACCGCTACATCTGGAGTGGGCCACGTGCCCGTACTGCGCGACCGCGCAGCGCAAAAAGAAAGTCGACTGGTAGAAACGGAAGAAGGAGCGTAAAACCATGGAACAGACCCTCGTGCTCGTAAAGGGCGACGGCGTCCGGCGGCGTCTTATAGGTGAGATCGTACGGCGCATAGAAGCTAAGGGCCTCGACGTTCGCGCAATGCAGCTTATGGACGTGAGCCGTGAGCTCGCCGAGGAGCACTACGCCGAGCACCGTGAGAAGCCCTTCTTCGGTGAGCTCGTCGACTTCATCACCTCCACCCCCGTCGTCGCGATGAGGATCGAGGGCGAGGACGCCATCCCCGTCTTTCGCCGCCTGATGGGCTCCACAAACCCGGCCGAGGCGGCCCCCGGCACCATCCGCGGCGACCTCGCCCTGAGCCTCCCCGACAACCTCGTGCACGGCTCCGACTCCCTGGAGAGCGCCAAGAGGGAGCTCGGCCTCTTCTTCGGCTCCTAGAGCTCGAGGGTTCCCGTGCAGTTCGTCCTTGCCTCAGAGTCCGCCCGTCGCGTTGACCTGCTACGCATGATCGGCTACGACTTCGTCCCCCGCAGGAGCGGCTTCCCGGAGGTCTTTTTAGACGACCCTAGCGAGACCGTCGTGGCGAACGCCAGGGGGAAGGCACTCGCCGTCGCGGACGACCCCGCGGGGCCGCCCGCCGGCACAGTGGTGCTCGCGGCCGACACGGTAGTGTACGTGCCCGAGCCCCGGGAGATACTGGGGCAGGCGAAAGGCGAGGGCGACGTGCGAAGGATGCTCGGCCTCCTCGAAGGACGCGAACACCGGGTCTACTCGGGGGTGGCGGTCGTGGGAGGCGAGAAGGATGGCGTCTCCGTCCAGAGCGTCGCCACCCGCGTGCGCATGCGGCCCCTCTCCGAGCCCGAGCTTCTAGCTTACGCGAGGCTGGGCGAGGGGGTTGGGAAGGCCGGTGGATACGCCATACAGGGCACGGCGGCGCTCTTCGTGGAGGGCATAGAGGGCGACTACACCAATGTGGTCGGGCTCCCTCTCTCCGCGACGAGCCTCATGCTGGAAGAGCATGGGGTCCGCTGGTACTAGCTCATCCCAACGGGAGGACGTGGTAGCGATCCGGCGGTTGTATCCTCTCCCGTGGTGCGGTCACGCAACCGGGTGCGGGAAGAGCGTAGCGGGAGGGGCCAAGGCTTGGGGCGCAGGTACACGATCAAGGACCTCCCGCCGGAGCTAAGGCCCCGGGAACGCCTCCTCGAAGCGGGTCCGGCCGCCCTCTCGGATGGAGAACTATTAGGTCTTCTGTTCGGGATCGGGAACCGCGAGAAGACCGCCGTAGAGCTTGCGAACGAGGTCATAGGACAGGCAGGTGGCCTCCACGGGCTCTACGACGTCTCCGTTCATGAGCTCACTCAGGTCAACGGAATAGGCGAAGCAAAGGCCTGCATAATACTGGCCGCGGTGGAGCTTGGGCGGCGTATCGGGCAGGTTCGCAACCCGGGTAGGCCCGTGATATCATCGCCCGCGGACGTGGACAGGCTCCTCCGGGGGCGTATAGCGAACCTCGACCGGGAGAACTTCGTTGCCGTGCTTCTCAACACCAAAAACGAGGTCATCGGGACCCCGTTGATCAGCGTAGGCACCCTTTCTTCCGCGCTTGTCCATCCTCGGGAGGTCTTCAAGCCGGCCATTCGTGCGAGTGCCGCCAGCGTTATTCTGGCGCACAACCACCCAAGCGGAAGGACGGAGGCCAGCCGGGAGGACCGCGAGGTCACGAAGAGGTTGGTGGGGGCCGCCGAGATACTCGGGATCGAGGTTCTCGACCACGTGATCGTGGGCGATGGGCACTTTAGCATGAAAGAACATGGGATGCTTTGACACGGTTTGGGGCTTCCTACCTGAACGGATGGGGATAGAAGAATGTTCGGAGGATTTTTCGGAAGGGACGTGGCGATAGATCTCGGCACCGCGAACACGCTCGTGTTCGTGAAGGGGCACGGAATCGTATTGTCGGAGCCTTCGGTGGTAGCGGTCGATAACAAGACGGACAAGGTCGTCGCCGTCGGAAGCACCGCCAAGAGGATGCTCGGCCGCACGCCAGGCAACATCGTGGCGATGCGGCCCCTCAAGGACGGGGTGATAGCGGATTTCGAGGTGACGGAGAAGATGCTCGCCTACTTTATCCGCAAGACCCAGTCGCGGCGTCGCCTGTTCAGGTCGCTCGTGGGACCCAGGGTCGTGGTGTGCGTCCCCTCCGGGGTGACGGGGGTCGAGCTTCGGGCGGTCAAGGAGGCGACGGAGTCTGCCGGGGCGCGGCAGGCCTTTACCATCGAGGAGCCTCTGGCCGCGGCCATCGGAGCGGGGTTGCCCGTGAACGAGGCGCAGGGCTCGATGGTCGTGGATATCGGCGGCGGGACCAGTGAGGTTGCGGTTATCTCGCTCGGCGGGATCGTGACGAAGTCCTCCATCCGGATCGCGGGCGACGACATAGACGACGCCATCGGCACGTACATTCAGAAGGAGTACAAGCTGGCGATCGGGACGCAGACCGCCGAGCAGCTCAAGATCGAGCTCGGCAGCGCGTTCCCGCTCCCGGAAGAGGAGTCGGCGGAGATCCGGGGGAGGGACCTGGTGACAGGGCTGCCCAAGACCATCGCTATCACCAGCGAGGAGATCCGGGAGGCGATCAGCGTCCCCGTCGAGGCGCTCGTCGCGGCGGTACGCGACACCCTGGACCGGACGCCGCCCGAGCTTGCGTCGGACATCATGGACCGCGGGATGGTGCTCGCCGGAGGCGGGGCTCTTCTTAGACTCCTGGACGAGAGGCTCCGCCGGGAGACCGGCATCCCCGTGCACGTAGCCGACGACGCGCTAATGTGCGTCGCTATCGGCAGCGGTCGCTCCCTGGAAGAGATCGAATACTATCGTAGCGCGCTATCCGCGGGCTAGAAGCGGTTGGGCAGAGCTTTGGGTAGGAAAAAATCCAGCACCGCAAGCGGGCTTGTGGGCCTCGCAATACTCTGCGTCGCGAGCCTCGTTCTGTTCACGATCTACGTCAAGGAAGACGAGCAGACGGGGCCGCTACACACCGTGCAGCTCGGGGCCGCGGAGGTGCTGCGACCCGTGAGGGGCCTCGTCTCCCTTATAGGCTCGCCCGTCGCGTCGGCGCGCGAGTCCATGGGCAGCGCTTTCAACGCCCAACAGGAAAAAGAGCTCCAGCGTAGGGCTCTCGAGAACGAGGAGGGGGCGGCCGAGGCCGCGCGTCTCAGGCAGGAGAACCAGCGGCTGCGACAGCTTGTAGAGGCCGAGCAGCCCTCGTTCGAGTACGCCCCGCTCGCCCGGGTGGTGGCGCCCGTCGGTGGGCCGCTTACGAAGCGCATCCAGATCAATGTCGGCTCGGAGGACGGCGTGCGTCAGGAGCAGCCGGTCGTCGTCGGGGAGAACGTCCTGGTGGGTCGCACGACGAGGGTGGTAACCCCGCACACCGCCGAGGTCATCCTCGTCACGAGCCAGGACTTCGCGGCGGGGGTCCGAATGGTGCCTCCAGACGCCCCCGAAGTGCAGCCGGAGGGTGAGGCGCCCTACGGCCAGGGGATGCTGAAGACGGGTTGGGAAGGCTACCTCGGGGTGGACTACGTGGACCTGAACGCGAGGGTCGAGAAGGGCGACTTCGTGGTGACGAGCGGTCGTAGCGAGGACAGAAGATCCATCTACCCGCCGGGGCTCCTCGTCGGGATCGTGGAGTCGGTCAGCTCGCAAGACATAAACCAATACCAGAACATCACCGTCACCCCCGCAGTGCGCCCCGGCGACCTGCAGGAGGTGCGGGTGATCACGGGGTGGTAGAAAACGCCTCCATCGTTCGGGCCGCGATCCTTGTCGGGATCGCGGCGGTACTGGAAGCTGCCCTCTCGCCGCTCCTCACTTTCGGTTGGGTGGGGCCGAGGTTCGCGATCATCGGGATCGTGATCGTGACGAGCGGTCAGCGCGACCTGCAGGCGCTCCTTCTGGGGTTCTTCGGGGGCATCCTCACGGATGCACTGGCTGCCGGCACCGGCATCTTCGGGGTCGGGGCTTTGGGCGGGCTCGCGGCGGCGGCGGTCTCGATGCGCGCCTCGGGCCGAAAAGGAGATTTAAGGGCGATACTGGCGCTCTCGACCGCGGTGGCGGTGGCGGCTTACGACCTCATTGGTTTCTTCGCGCTCTCCCTCGCCGACGCGGGTGGGCCGTCATTCGTAGCTTATTCTTTCGGCGGTATACTCCCTGACGCCCTCCTCAACGGGGTGCTGGCGTACCTGGTGGGGGCGTGGATTTTGAAGATCGTGACCAAGGATGGGGGCAAGCAGGCTTGACGGGCAGGAGTACGACGAACGTTGTGGGGCGGAGCCGTCCTACCGAGGGCATCTTCGGCTGGATCAAGGCGATAGACCCGATCCTCCTTCTCACTTCCCTGGCGTTGACGGCCTTCGGAATACTGGCGGTCTACGTCTCGGGGACCAATCCGGAGGAGGCTTACGGCCTGGCGTTCGACCAGGGTCTCGGGTTCGTGGCGGGCTTGATCGGCGCGGTGGCGCTGGCCGTTTACGATTACCGGAAGCTTCAGAGATACCTGCCGTGGGTCTACGGCCTCGCCGTCTTCTTGCTCCTGGCAGTTACGGTCACGGGAGACTCCGCCATGGGCGCCCAACGCTGGATCGACATCGGCCCTGTGCAGGTGCAGCCATCCGAGTTCGCCAAGCTCCTCGTGGTCATAGCCCTCGCAGGCTACTTCGCCGAGCATCCGCCGGGCGAGACAAGGACGTTTCTGAAATCGCTGGGCTTCCTCTCGATCCCTGCGGCCCTGGTTTTCGCCCAGCCCGACCTCGGCACCGCGCTCGTCTTTGGGGCCGTGTTTTTTATGGTCTCTTTTATCGGGGGGGCGAGGCTATACCAGCTCGGCCTGCTGGCCGCCTCGGGGGTGGTCGCCTTCGCGCTCGCCGTAAAGTTCCATTTTCTGGAGGAATACCAGCTTGCTCGGCTCACGGCCTTTATGGACCCGACCGGCTCGACGGACGTCGGGTATCAGGTGCTGCAATCAAAGGACGCCATCGGCTCCGGGGGGCTGACCGGGAAAGGGTTGGATGCGACGACGCTCGCGAAGCTCGGGTTCCTGCCGGAGGACCACACGGACTTTATCTTCTCCAGCCTCGCCGAGAGGATCGGGTTCGTGGGCGGGGCGCTGCTGCTCGTCCTTTTCTTCGTCCTGATCTGGCGGATACTCCACATCGCGACGGTCTCCAAAGACCGCTTCGGGGTCCTTATCGCCGTCGGCGTCGCCACGATTTTTTTGTTTCACGTCTTTGTCAACGTCGGCATGACGATGGGCATGATGCCCGTCACGGGCATCCCGCTGCCGTTTATCAGCTACGGCAGGAGTAGCCTGGTAGTGAGCGTGATCTCCCTCGGCCTCTTGCAAGGGATCGCGATGCGCTCGAAGGCCGACGGCTATAAGGGGGGCGCCCCGTAGGGTGCGTGCCGACTGGTCGAAGGTCCGGTCGGGGGTTATACTAGTCCGTCAGTACCGCGGCGCGTCTCATGGGCGTACCCGTTCTAACAATAAAGTGTTCAGGAGCGTTTCATGTTTGCAGTATTGAAGATCGGCGGGAAACAGTACAGGGCCGCCCGCGATGGGGAGCTCGTCGTCGACCGGCTCGCTGGCGATGTCGGGGATTCGGTTGAGTTGCCGGTCTCTTTCGTGGCGGACGGCGACAACCTCGATCTCTCCGTCCGTACGGCGAGGGTGGAGATTCTCGAGCACCTCAAGGGTCAGAAGATCCACATTTACAAGTACCGGGCTAAAAAGACGTACCGCAAGAAGACCGGGCACCGCCAGTCGCGGACCCGCATAAAGGTTCTGGAGGTAGGCTAGATGGCACATAAGAAGGGCGGCGGCTCGTCGAGGAACGGCCGCGATACCGAGGGCAAGCGGCTAGGCATCAAGACCTATGGCGGTCAGACCGTCACCGCCGGGAGCATCATCGTCAGGCAGCGCGGCACCAGGGTCAGCCCGGGTGTGAACGTCGGCAAGGGCTCCGACGACACGTTGTTCGCGAAGGTTTCGGGTCAGATTTCTTTCACGCGCTCGCGCGGCAAGAGCGTGGCCAACGTCGTCGCGGTCCCCGTCGGCGAGGCAATAGAGGCGACGGCCTGAACACCGTACTTTCTGGGGGTTTGTAGCCCCGTTGCAGTTTGTAGATGAAGCGCGCTTCGTCGTCCGCGCCGGAGGCGGGGGCGATGGCAGCGTCTCGTTTAACCGCGAGAAGTACAAACCCCGTGGCGGCCCGGACGGCGGCCACGGGGGCGACGGCGGTTCGATCATCTTCCGGGCCACCGAAGACCTCCAGACGCTCGAATTTTTTGCGAACCGCAACCTCATAAAGGCGGACCGGGGTCGACACGGCTCCGGAAATAACCGCGCCGGCGAGAAGGGCGAAGACGTCGTAGTCGAGGTTCCCGTTGGGACGCTCATCCATGATGAGCAGGGCCTCCTCGCCGACCTTGCGGAGGCGGGTGAGGAGGTAATCGTGGCTCGCGGTGGCCTGGGAGGCCGGGGCAACTCCTCCTTTGCTACCTCGACGAGGCGCGCACCGGCTTTCAGGGAGAAAGGGCTTCCCGGGGAGGAACGAGAGATTCGTCTTGAGCTGCGAGTCCTCTCAGATGTGGGGCTCGTCGGTTTGCCGAACGCGGGGAAGAGCTCCCTGCTCTCCGCCTTCAGCGCCGCCAGACCGAAGGTTGGGGATTACCCGTTCACTACGCTTACCCCTGGGCTCGGGGTCGTCGACGATCGGGCGTACCGGGAGCCTTTCGTAGTCGCGGATATTCCGGGTTTGATCTCCGGCGCCAGCGAAGGTCGGGGTTTGGGGAACCGTTTTCTGCGCCACGTGGCGCGCGCCCGCCTGCTCGCGCTCGTCCTCGACGCCGCCGAAGATCCAGAAGGGGCAGAGGCGACGCTGCGGGCCGAACTCTACGCCGCCGGCCTCGGCGACAGGTCCTCGATCACCGTCCTAAACAAGATCGACACCCTCGACGACGAGTTGCGACACTACCTTCGGGACGAGTTCCCCGACGCCGTTCAGGTCTCTGCGCTGACGGGCGAGGGCGTTACGGAGCTTCGAGATCTGTTGGAGAAGCGATTGCGGGCGCTTAGCGAGCGGGAGAGGACCCTGGTGACGGTAGAGCGCGAACACCGGACCTTCAGGCCGACCTGGAGCGGCATGCTGGTCGAGAAAAAGGGAGATCACGAGTACGGGGTCTCCGGGGAGGAGGTCGAGAAGCTCGCCTTGAAAACCGACTGGGACAATCCCGAGGGGGTCGAGAACTTCCAGCGGGAACTCGAACGGAAGGGCATAGTGGCGGCGTTGAGACGCGCCGGTGCGGAGACCGGAGACGAGGTCAGCATCGGCGACGTGAGTTTCGACTTCAGTTGAGCGGGCGGATGGGCATATTCGGTGGCACGTTCGATCCTATACATCTCGGTCACCTCGCCATCGCGGAGCAGGTGGCCGACGTCCTCCGGTTGGAGTGCGTCATCTTCGTACCGAGCGGCATCCCTCCCCACAAGGACTTCGCGAGCGTCAAGGCACCGGCTGAGGACCGTTACACGATGGTCGAGGCGGCAGTAAAGGGGAACGAACGTTTCGTCGTCGATCGCGTCGAGGTGGATGCGGGACGGGCGATGTACAGCGTGGAGACGGTCCCGCTCGTGAAGGAGCGCTACGAGGGTGACGAGTGGTTCTTCGTAAGCGGGGCGGACGAGGTCTCTAACCTGCTCTCGTGGCGGGACCCCGACGGGTTTCTCGCCGAGGCTCGGATGGTCGCGGCCACGAGGCCCGGCTACGACATCTCGAACCTGGATCACCTCTCCGCCGAGCTGAAGAACTTCGATCGAATCATACCGGTGGAGTGCACGAGGTTAGATATATCCGCGACGGTGATAAGACAGATGGTCGCCGAGGGGAAGAGCATCCGGTATCTGGTGCCGGAGGCGGTACACGAGATCATATACGACAGGGGGTTGTACGGTGCGACAGACGGCGTGGCAGTGGAAGCACGGGAGGAACACTTGAGCGAGGAGGATGCGTCTTGAACCATGACGAGTCGACGCGGCAGCCTGTAGACAACGCGGTGCGCGAGGGTATGGAGGTCACACGGCACATGGCCGAGACGGCGGCTCGTGCGGCGGCCGGGATGTTCGGCCGCGACGTGACGATCATAGACCTCACCGAGCTCGTCTCCTACACCGACTACTTCGTGGTGGCGAGTGCCGAGACCGAGCGGCAGATGCGTCGCATCGTCGAAGAGGTCATCGACAATATGAGGGAAGAGGGCTACCGGCCACGTTCCCGCAACTACGAAGAGGGTTCCGTCTGGATTAGCCTGGACTTCCTGGACGTGGTAGTTCACATCTTTACCGACGAGGGCCGTGACTATTACCGTTTGGAGGCTCTGTGGCGGGCAGCTCCGCAGGAGAAGTGGGTGGAGGAGTAGGGGGAGGCTAGGCGCCCACCCCGATGCGTTGACACTTTCCCCCCGCGTGCCTATACTGTCCAAGTCTTCGGGGCCGTAGCTCAGCTGGGAGAGCGCCGCGCTGGCAGCGCGGAGGTCAGGGGTTCGATCCCCCTCGGCTCCACCCCTTACGCGATCATCTTCTCGCGCTTCATGCTCGAACACGAAGCACCCCGATTTACCGACGTCTGCTTTGTTTTCTTCTCTCCACGAGTCCGGGCAGGATCATCCCCGGAGTATGACGCGCTGATTGCCCCGTTCTCGTAGCCTTTACCCATGAGCGGGGAGCGAGCGGGAGGAGGGTGCGG
>JADDPY010000453.1 GCA_016781635.1 Rubrobacter sp. | reverse complement strand
GATCTCTCGATACAGCCTCACACTCTCTTCCAGCGGCCCGAGGGCCGCGGCATGATCAGATTGCGCGTGAGCCAGGACGCCCGCGCCCCTTAGAGCCTTGGCGCGCGCGGATATCGGAACCACACTTGGGTCTGCTAGTGCCCGCTCCAGCCAGCGGCGCCCCTCCGTCGCGTGACCACGCGTGAACCAGTACCGCCATAGCGCTCCTGCCAGCCGAGCAGCGAGTTCCAGTTGATTTTGCCCCACCGTCCGGGACAGGGTCATGCGGAAGTTATCGTGCTCCGCCTCCAGCCGCGCCAGCCACTCCCCTTGCCGCGGTCCGATCAACTCCGGTTCCGCCTCCTCCGCGAGCGCGACGAAGAACAGCGCGTGGGACCGGCACACCGCCTCCGACTCCCCGCTCTCCTCCAGCCGCTCGCTTGCATATTGCCCGATGGACTCCAGCAGGCGGTAACGGATCACGCCCCCGTGGCCCGCATCCACCTGCACCAGCGATCGGTCTACCAGCCGCGAGATCAGCTCCAGCACGTCTTCCGTATCCGGCCCGCCCGCACTGCTCGAACGGCCCACCGACTCCGCGGCTTCCAGCGTCCAGCCACCCGCGAACACGGACAGCCTCGCGAACAGTTGCCGCTCGGGCTCGCTCAGCAACGCATAGCTCCAGTCGAGCACACCCCTGAGGGTTTGATGCCTCGGCACAGCCATCCGGCCACCGCTGGAGAGCAGCCCCAGCGCGTCGTGCAGCCTTGCGGCTATCTGCCGGACCGACAGCACCGGGATTCGGGCGGTCGCCAGCTCGATGGCGAGCGGTATCCCGTCGAGTTGGCGGCATATCTCCGCTACGGCCCGCATGTCCTCGGTGTCCGACAAGTCGAGCGTCGGCTCGCGGTGCCGCGCCCGCTCGACGAACAGCTGCACCGACCCGTACTCCGTCAGACGCTCGGCAGATGGGAGGGGTCCGGCAGGAGGCACGGAGAGCGATGGCACGCGCCAGTGCAGCTCGCCGCCTATGCCGAGTGCCTCCCGGCTGGTGGTGAGGACCCGTACGCCCGGGCAGGAACTCAGGAGTGTCTGCGCCAGGTGAGCACACGCGTCCAGCAGGTGCTCGCAGTTGTCCAGCACCAGGAGCATCCGCTTGGAGCGCAGAGCGTCCGAAAGGGTATCCACCAGCGGTCGCTCGGCGTCCTCCGCAACGCCCAGCACGCCACTGACGGCTCTCGGCACGAGCCGGGGGTCGGAGAGCCCCGCCAACTCGACGAGCCATACCCCGTCCGCATACTCGGGAATGGAGCTTCGGGCCACCTCCAACGCCAGCCGCGTCTTGCCACAGCCGCCCGTCCCGGTCAGGGAGAGCAGCCGGGTGGTCGCCAGTAGGCGTCCGACCTCGGCGACCTCGCGCTCGCGCCCGATGAAGCTGGTCAATGGGGCCGGTAGGTTATGCCGCGGGCTGGTTCCTGTGTGGTCCGCCGGGGTGCCATGGGATTGCGACCTTCTGGGCGGGAACTGTCCGGACCGGATATCTCGATACAGGCGCTCGCTCGCGGCAGCTGGCTCGGCATCGAGTTCTCGCCGCAGGGCATCCCTTAGCTGGCCGTACTGCCTGAGCGCCTGGTGGCGCTGCCCGGTGAGCGCGTACAGGCGCATGAGCTCGGTGTGTGCCTCCTCGTGTGAGCGCTCGCCCTCCACGACCCGCCGGAGCGCCTCGATCGCCGGCTGTAATTCCTGTCGTGCCTCGTGCAGGCGCGCGAGATTCAGCAGCAGTGACAGGTACAGATCGCGCACCTGCTCGCGGCGGCTCGCCGCCCAGTCCTCGTAGCGGTCGGCGGGCAGCAGCTCGCCGGTGTACAGTTGGAGTGCGGCGTAATATGGCGCGGGTTCGGACGCTCCCCGGGCCTTGGCGCACGCGGCCTCAAAGCCCCGAACGTCCACCCACACCAGTCCGGCCGGGCCGATGGTGAGGATGTCTTCTTGGAGGTGTAGCCATGTGGACCGTCGGTCCGGCTCGAGGATCCGCCGGAGTGCGTGCAGCGTACGGTGGAAGTTGTTGGTCGCGGCTCCGGGTTCGAGGTCTGGCCAGAGCAGTTCGAGCGCCTGGTCGCGGTGGAGTTGGTACCGCTCCGAGAGGGCGAGCAGCTTGAGCAGGGCGGCTGCCTTGCGAAGCCGCCAAGCGGAGTCCTCGACGACCCGCCCGCCGACGCTGACCTCGAAACCACCGAGCAGCCGGATGCAGATACCGTCCTCGCCGTCTGGAGCTAGACCTGAACCGGGATCGTGTCTGGTCATGGTGAGCCTTTATGCTGCATACCCACCGGATAGGGAAGCTCCAGGCATGCCCGGCGCTGAGGTAATCGGCGAGCAACCTGCCGCAGTACTTATGCTCCATGGGAGCCCGTGGACATCGTAAGCACCTATCTCGCGCCTGTCAACGATGGAGGCGATGCGGACGCTGCGGGCCGGGAGGAGCCGGGCGGTGTGCGAGCGGGGTTTCCACGACGAGATTTCCGGCGAGCCGACCAGGTACCCCTTCGCGCGGCGCGGTGCGATGATCTCCAACCGGTACCTGTTCGAGACCCCGCTCGCCAGGGTCTGCCGAGACGCCGGCTTGGTGGGACCGGATGGGAATCCGATGGGCACGATGCACCGGTTACGCCACACGGTGGGCACCCAACTGGCGGAGCGAGGGGCGAAGCTGCACACGGTGTCGAGGTGCAATCAGAAGGAGCAGACGCCGCCGCAGCTGCGGCGCCTCATCAGCAGGGCGAGCAGCGCGACGTCGACGCCGGCACGGGCCAGGGCGACAGCCGTGGCCCGACCGAGCCTGCTGCTCGCGCCGGTGACGATCGCGACCTGTCCGTCGAATGCCCTTCATCCGTACTAACCATTGCCGTTCCTCCCGCACCTTGGTCGCCTGCGGCACGTCTCTAACCCGGATTATTCGAGGAGCTCGGCTTTCGCAGGCGAACGCTACGAGTCCGGCGATCAGTCATTCCCGGCCCAAAAAAGTGTCCGGTTGCCAACTTTCGTAAGGCGTCAGCTACCATTCGCCGGGGCGGACCTCCTCTAAGCAGACCACGCTAAGCACTCCGTCCTCGGATCCATCGGGTGCTACCGGAGACTACCTCTGTTGGGCGGGCGCTGTCTCATCGATAATCTGCAACTCTTCCTCCGATAGAAGCGGGCGCCTGGAGGCTCGGGCGTTCGCTTCTACCTGCTCAGGGGTCTTACCACCAGGGATAGCTGTGGAGATAGCAGGGTGGCTGAGCACGAAGCGTAGTGCCAACTGCCCCATCGTCTGGTCCTCACCCTCCAGCCTTCGCAGACTCTCTACGCGCCCCAGGTCTGTCCTGTACCACTCCTGCGCGGGCCAGCCAGAGCGCACGTCGCCCTGGGGAAAGGAGGTGTCAGGCGTGAACTTGCCGGTGAGCAGCCCCTTCTGGAGCGGGCCGCGCACGACGACGCCTATACCGTGCTCCTGGAGGTACGGGAGGATCTGTCCCTCCGCCTTGCGGTTGAGGATGCTGTACTCGAGCTGCACGACATCCAGACCACCGTTCTTGTTGAAGTGCTTTATGTACTCGAAGTCGTCGGTGGACACGCCCACCGCCCTCGCCTTGCCTTCTGCCTTGAGCTGTGCGAGGGCCTCAATGAACGCCTCCGTCTCCTCGTGCCTGTCCCACCAGATGTGGTCGAAGTACACGTCGACGTAATCGGTGCCCAGCCTCCTGAGGCTGCTCTCGAGCGCTTCCCGCACCTTCTCGGGACGGTCGTAGACCGGCGTGCCACTCGGGTCGCGGTGATGTCCCATAAGCCCGCCCTTTGTAGAGACGATCACCTGGTCTCGCCTTCCCTCGATCACCTTGGCTACTAGCTCCTCGCTGTGGCCGTCGCCATACACGTCGGCTGTATCTATGAAGTTGATGCCAAGCTCAAGCGCTCGCTCCATCGCCGCTATGGAGGCATCGTCCTCCACCGGTCCCCACGCGTCGCCCCCTATCGCCCACGCCCCGAACCCGATCTCCGATACCTCTAGACCCGACCTGCCCAGGCTGCGGTACTCCACTCTCACACATCTCTTCTCTATCTACTGCTCGTCAACGTCTGCACTCTCGCTCCCGCCGGTCGTCCTGCTTCGGCTACGGCCAAGGAGGGCTCTTCTCCGCCCTCTCCTCCGGCCGGCTCCTGAGCTCCTCCAGCCAGCGGTCGAAGTTGCATTCCGGCCTGAAACCGATCGCATCCGCCGCGTGGTCCATCGGGTAGTGCACCGTGATCGGCGCCAGGCTCTCCACCCCCCGCTCTCGGAGCAGCTCCACAGCGCCGGGGTAGTACTTATCCAGCACGGGCATGGGATCTCGCGTCAGCTGCTCGGAGTCCTCTTCCTGGAAGGGCACTACCGACTCGATGTTGAAAGTGTCCCATTGAATGCCCCCGCTCACGAGGGCCTCGATCGACCCCACCACCGAGCGGGCAACGTCATGCGTGTCCACCCCACCGTAGAGCAGCCGGATACCGTAGCGGAAGAAGGGCTCGGGCACGAACATGCCGAAGCGCAATCCCACGCTCGGGATGCCGTGGGTGCGCCCGTACAGCTTGCACAACTCCTCGCCCGCCACCTTCGTCCAGCCGTAGATGTCGCCGGGCCGCAGTGGCGTGTCCTCGCGTAGCGCCGTGCCCTCCCCTGGAGCATTGTGAGGCTTGTACACGCCCATCGTGCTGCTGAAAACCACCGCCTTTGTGCCTACCTCGGCTGCCGCCTCCCAAACGTTGAGCGTGCCGGTGAGGTTGAGATCGTAGAAGTCGCGGGGCGAGTGATCCCTCAGATGTATGCCGTGGATCGCCGCGGTATGCACTATCGCCTCCGCGCCCCTCGCCGCCGCCAGGACATCTTCCGGGCTGCGCACGTCACCCCGGACGAACTCGTACGGTGTCTGAAGCGCTCGCACGTCCTGCAGCACCGGCTCGTGCCCGGCCTCGGCCAACATAGGCGCGAGCGCCATCCCCAGTGTGCCACCGGCACCGGTAACAAGTACCCGCATGTCCTGCTCCTCTCCCCTCGGTATCGTTAGTCCCGCCCACTGTGTAAACTCCATACCCGGCGCGTGAATCATAGGCTGCGCTGGCCCAGGTCTACACCGGGGTTACGTCCCACTGCTCCGCCTCGGGCGACTTGCCCCACCACTCCAGGTCCAGCAGGCCGAGCCCCCGACCGTACCCGGCCGGGTCGCCCAGGATGTTCACCATGAAA
>JADDPY010000696.1 GCA_016781635.1 Rubrobacter sp. | reverse complement strand
GATGGTGACGGTGACGCTGTTCGAGTCAAGGCTGCCGTCGTTCGCCTTGTAGGTGAAGCTGTCGCTGCCGCTGAAGTTGGCCTTCGGCGTGTAGCTGAACGAGCCGTCCGCGTTGAACGTCAACGTGCCGTTGCTCGGGCCACTCACCTTCACGGCCGTCAAACTGCTGCTGTCAACGTCCGTATCATTCTTCAGCACGCTATTTGATGCATTCACCGTCAGCGTGCCGTCCTCGTCCACGCTGTAGCTATCTGCCACGGCGACTGGCGCATCGTTGACTGCAGCGACGTTAACCGTGACGGTCCCGGTCGCCGTACCACCATTGCCATCGCTGACGGTGTAGGTGAAGCCGGCCGTACCGCTGTAATTCGCTGCGGGGGTGAAGGTAATCGTGCCGTCCGTGAGCGTGACCGTGCCGTTGGTCGCACCGCCAACAGCCGTCACCGTCAAGCTGCTGCTGTCGATGTCGGTGTCGTTCGCCGTCAGGTCGCTGGCGGGGAACGTCAGTACCGTGTCCTCAGTCGCGGCCTTGCTGTCCGCTACCGCAACCGGCGCGTCGTTAACCGCATTGACCGTGATGGTGACCGTAACTGTGTTGGAGTCCAGCTTACCGTCGTTCGCCTTATAGCTGAAGGTGTCCGTGCCATTGAAGTTGGCATTCGGCTTGTAGCTGAACGAGCCGTCCGCGTTGAAGGTCAGCGTGCCGTTGCTGGGGTCGCTCACCTTCACTGCCGTCAAGGCGTTACCGTCCGCATCCGTATCGTTCTTCAGCACGCCATCCGCTGCCGCCACCGTCAACGTGCCGTCCTCGGCGACGCTGTAGCTGTCGGCTACTGCGACAGGTGCGCTATTGGGCTGCCGGACAGTGATGGTAAAGGTCTGGGTAGCACTGGTGTCAACACCGCCATTCGCGGTTCCGCCATTGTCCTTGATTTGGACCGTCACCGTTGCGGTGCCGTTACCGCTGGTCGCCGGCGTGTAGGTCAGCGTGCCGTTCGCTGCAATTGCCGGCTGTACCGAGAAGAGCGCATTGTTGTTGTTGGATACGACGAAGCTCAGCTCCTGGCTTGACTCGTTTGCAGGACCGGCTGACAGG